>JAGGAA010000023.1 GCA_017889675.1 Bacillota bacterium
GCTGGAAAAAGTAAAAGGTTTGCCACGACCGTTGTTATTATCCTTACGCAACTCTTTCCGACAAAAAATTCGAATGGTGTTGACGGTGGCAGCATTAACTTTGAGCGGAGCCATTTTTATGACGGTGCTGAGCGTTCAAAGCTCGCTGATATTAACTACGGATGATGTCTTTCAATACTTTGGCTACGATATACAAGCATCTTTTAATAAATATTATAATGTCGATAAACTGAAGCAGGCGGTGCAGTCAATACCAGGGGTGATTGAGGTGGAATGCTGGGGCTTTGGTTCGGTTCGTATTCTACCACCAAATGGCGATGAGAAGAAGGAGAACGAAAGCGCCACGGTGATTGCACCGCCAGCTGAAACAGTCATGTTGAAACCCACGGTACTGGAAGGACGTTGGCTGTTGTCTGAAGACGAGAACGCCATCGTAGTTAACTCCGATGTGATCAAAAACAGTCCCTGGATCAAATTAGGGGATGAACTTACTCTTAAAATAGACCGGCGTAAGGTTAAAGGGACCGTAGTGGGGATTGTGCGCGGCGTGTTGATGGGTCCATATGTGTATATTAATTATCCTTATTTTTCTAAAACGACTTACACCACAGGTCTGGCGGCCAGCGTTCAGGTGACTGTCAATGAACGAAATGCGCTGACCGACGCCAGGATCGTCAAAGAAATGGAAAAAGGATTCAAAGCCAGCGGTATGCGAGTTGGTCAGATAAAAGGTACGGCGGATGTCCGCAACCAAATTAAGAGCAGTATGAATTTTTTAATTGCATTTCTATTGGGGATGGCGGTATTGATGGGAAGCGTCGGCGGACTGGGGTTAATGGGGGCCATGAGTCGTGGAAGGCATGATCGTGGGGATTAGCAGTTGGCTGCTGGCGACCGGCCTCGCGATGGTGATTAGCAGACCCATTAGCGGTGCCGTGGGCAGAATGTTGTTGCACGCCGATTTAAGCTATTCTTTTTCGTTCACAGGGGTAGTGTATTGGCTTTTTATCGTTATCGTTATTTCAATCCTAGCAAGCTATGTGCCAGCGCGCAACGCATCAAGGATCAAGGTACGCGAAGCCCTGGTCTATGAATAAAAATTGTACACCAGTTGTGATGACCAAAGATATGCGTGAGGGAGGGAGTAGTGTTTATGTCCATCCAGAAAAAAACTATGATTAAGATAACCGGGGTGGTTTTGAGTCTGATTTTGCTTGCCGGTATCGGCTCTATCGTTTCTCAACAGAAAAAATCGCAAAGTTTGGTTCCGTCACCGCCAGTAAAAGCCGATACCAGGGTACTGGCAGAAGGGGTTGTCATGCCGGTAAAGGCATCAGCTCTTAATTTCTCCATGAGTGGTCTGGTCAGTGAATTATTAGTAGTTGAAGGTGACAAGGTTAAAAGCGGGCAACTGTTGGCCAAGTTATCGGATCAGGAAATACAGGCTCAATATCAGCGAGCGCAAGCAGATTTAGCCAAGACAAGAGCCAATCTGGTGCAAATGCGCGTTGGCTCTCGTTCGCAGGAAATTGACCAACGTCAGGCAGAAGTGCATTCATCGCAGGCGGCATTGGAATTGGCAAGTGTTGATTATGACCGGATGTCACGACTGTTTACGAAGGGGCTGATTTCGCAGCAGGACTTTGATCAATCGACAGCTAAATTCCGGAGTGCCCAAGCTGATATCGCCGGTGTGCAGGCTAAACTGGGCTTAGCGCAGGAAGGTTCGCGTCAGGAAAGTATTGATATGGCACAGGCCGAGGTTGCTGCGGCGCTGGCTAGTGTACAGCAGTATGAAAGCCAACTGTCCCATACCGAATTGAAGGCACCGTTTGACGGTACGGTAATGTTTATTAATTTTAATGTAGGAGAATATGTGGTTACTGGCAGTACGAATATGGTTGATGCTGGCATCTCTGCCAATACTACGGTGCAATTGGGCGATTTATCACGGTGGCGGGTGAAAACGGAAGATTTGACTGAACTAGATATTGTGCGAGTAAAAAACGGCGCGCCAGCCACCGTTACCTTTGACGGCATTCCTGGTTTGACGCTTATGGGGAAAGTGGTTAATACCCGAGCCTTTGGCGAAAAGAGACGCGGCGATATGACTTATACGGTTACGATTGATTTGGATCAGGCAGATGAACGGCTGCGCTGGAATATGAGGGCAAAAGTGGCGATTGACTGCGAGTAAAGTGGAAAAGGAGTCGAGCTAGATGGCTAAGGAGATATACAGGAAAGTTGTTTTGGAAAGGTTGGCATCACCAGAACAACTGGATCAATTGGTGAAGCTGACAACACCTATGGGGTGGTTGGCACTTACCGCCATGTCGCTGATCGTCGGCGCAGTGACTTTATGGGGCTTTTTTGGCAATGCTTCTTATCAAGTGGGGGGACAGGCCGTATTTCTCAATAGCAGCGGCGAGTATCGGTTATATGCGCCGACCGACGGAAAAATTATTGAAAGTCAGTTGGTGACTGGTCAGGAACTGCAAGAAGGCAACCTGCTGGCGATCATTGCGCCGCCAGTGTTAATCCGGCAAATTGCCGGAATTGAGGGGGAATATCGGGCGGCGCTAGACGCTGGTGATCTAGCGAAAAGCAATCAACTGGCAAGCCGTTTGGCTGAGCTTAGAACCCGTCTGGACACCGTTTCTCATGTCTTATGTCGGCAGGGGGGCGTGGTTACTGCTGTAACCCGGCAAGCCGGTGATCTGGTGAAAGAAGGAGAACTGTTGGCGACGGTGGAAATACCCGGCAAGGACATCCGGGAGTTGGAAGTAATGTTGTATATTCCTGTTGATGCTGGAAAAAAAGTGCAGCCAGGCATGGCGGTGCGGTTGATGCCTAGCGTGGTGAATCGTGAAGAGTATGGCTATATGTTGGGCAAGGTAACAGAGGTTGCCGAACTACCCAGTAGTCCGGACGAAATGATGAAGGTGCTGAATAATCAAGAGTTTATCCGATTGTTGACCAAGAATGGACCAGTGGTCGCTATTAAGGTGGATTTGGAGCAGGACTTTAACACCGTCAGTGGCTATAAATGGTCATCGCGGGAGGGGCCGTCGGTAAAAATCAGCGGCGGAACGCTTGGCAGCGGATTGATTTCGGTCAAAACAGTGAAGCCAATTAGCATGGTAATTCCCATCATAAAATAGCGACTGAGAACATCAGTAAATAGGGGGGGAGCAAGATGGTGGCTGCCAAGAATGCGTCGAGAGTGACCAAGACAATGACGCTGTTGCAGATGGAAGCTGTGGAATGTGGTGCGGCGGCACTGGGAATTGTCATGAGTTATTATGAAAAGATTGTGCCATTGGAGGAACTGCGGCTAGAATGTGGGGTTTCCAGAGATGGCAGCCGCGCTGATAATATCGCCAAGGCGGGACGACGCTATGGGTTCATTGTCAAAGGAGTGGCGATTGAGCCAGAAGGGTTAAGAAAAATCTCTCTCCCAGCCATTATCCACTGGAATTTTAATCATTTCGTGGTGCTGGAAGGTTTTAAAAAAGGCATGGTGTATTTAAACGATCCAGCCAGTGGGCGACGCAAGGTGATTGAAGATGAATTTGATCAATCTTTTACAGGCATCGCTTTAAAATTTGAACCAGGACCGGATTTTAAACCCAGTGGCGAGAAACCAAACATTGCAGCGGCGCTTCGCAAACGCTTGAAGGGTTCGGAAGTGGCGCTATTGTATGTGGTATTGGCTGGACTTCTCTTGGTCGTGCCTGGAATTGTTGTGCCAGCGTTTTTGCGGATATTTGTGGATCAGATTATCTTGGAACGGCAGACTTCTTGGATAGGAGCGTTGCTGTTGGGTCTTGGATTGGCCTTTGTCGTACGTGCTGTTTTGATTTTTTGCCAGCAGCATTATCTATTTCAGTTGGAAAACAAACTGGCCCGCGCTACTTCCAGTCATTTTTTCTGGCATGTTCTGCGGCTGCCCATGGAGTTTTTTACCCAGCGTTATTCCGGTGAAATCGGTTCGCGGGTGATGCTTAACAATCGGGTGGCTGAGATGCTGTCCCGGCAGTTGGCGACAGCCGTATTGGATGTGATTACCGTGGCTTTTTATTTTATTGTGATGTTGCAGTACAATGTGATTCTAGCGCTGGTCGGTCTAGTGGCGGCCACTCTGAATATGGGATTTTTGCGTTACATGTCCCAGCGTCGTGTTGATCAAAACCAAATTTTATTGCAAAATCGCGGTAAATTGCTAGGTGTATCTATGGGCGGATTGCAGAACATTGAGACCATTAAGTCAGGAGGGGCAGAAGCGGAGTTTTTCAGTAAATGGGCGGGATATCAGGCCAAATTGCTGAATGCTGAGCAAAAATTGGGTTATTCCACGCAGCTATTAGGGGCAGTGCCAAACTTATTGACAGCCCTTAATAATACGGTGATTTTGGCGGTAGGTGGCTTTGAAGTAATGAACGGACATTTGACCATTGGTATGTTGGTGGCGTTTCAAAGTTTGATGTTCAGTTTTATGGATCCTGTCAACCGTCTAGTGGGTCTGGGTAGCATGTGGCAGGAAGTACAAGGGGATGTCAGGAGATTAGATGATGTACTCAAATATCCTGTTGATCAACAGGCCGAGCGGATCAACAGGAAAGAAAGTGAGCAACCCGATTTTGCCGTCAAACTGGAAGGCTATCTAGAATTAAAGGATGTTTCTTTCGGCTATAATCGTTTAAACGCTCCGTTGATTCAGGAGCTGAATTTATCGTTAAAACCAGGGAGTCGCGTTGCATTGGTAGGGGGATCGGGTAGCGGCAAGTCTACAGTGGCAAAACTGGTGGCGGGCTTATATACACCGTGGAGTGGCGAGGTTTTATTTGACGGTGTGGACAGGAGGTCCATTCCTCCAGTGCGCATTCAGCATTCAGTGGCGCTGGTGGATCAGGATATTTGTATGTTTGAAGGAACCATTCGCAACAACTTGACCATGTGGGATGGAACCATTTTGGAAAGCGAAATTACCGCTGCCGCCAAAAGCGCGTGTATACACGAAGATATCGCTGTGCTGCGCGGTGGTTATGAGTATTCGGTTGCCGAGGGCGGACGCAATTTCAGCGGCGGACAGCGGCAACGACTGGAGATTGCCCGGGCGTTGGCGAACAACCCTGCCGTATTGATTTTGGATGAGGCTACTAGTGCGCTAGACGCATTGACCGAAAAACAGGTTGACGAGCAGATCCGGCGGCGGGGGATTACTTGCCTGATTATCGCCCACCGCTTAAGTACTATTCGTGATTGTGATGAGATTATCGTGATGGAAAAGGGGAAAGTGGTGCAACGGGGAAGTCATGAACAGATGAAAGAGATTGATGGTCCTTATGCCAGATTGATCAGTTTTGGCATAGACCAGGCGGGGGAGTAGAATATGGCAAATGAAGCGGCGATGATGAATACATTGCTTACTATCGACGGACAAATGCCCATTCTGCTTAATGATCCAGACGTACTCTGGATTGTGCAGTCAGGCGCGGTGGATGTATTTACCGTAGCCATACAGGATGGTCAGCCTAAAGGTAAACGTTCGCATATTTTTAAAGCCGAAGTCGGACAGGTTTTGTTTGGCATGGAGCACGAGCGATCCGTAGGGTTATTGATCTGTGGTATTCCGGGTACTACCATTCTTAAACGCAATATTCCTCAGGCAATTCAATTATTGCGGCAGAGACAGGATATCATGTTTGCGGAACCACTGATTTTTTTTATCGAGAGTTGTATTATTGGCTTAACGACCGGATTTTCGGAAATGGCAGCTCCCAACTGTTTTAAACGCTTAGTGCCAGGGGGAAACTTGGTAATCGAAGGTGACAGCGCAATAAGAACGAATGAAAGCATTATCTGGTTTCGCCACGTGCGCGGTCAGTCCCGCTACATGGAACTTGCGGATATTGTTATAAATGAAGAGAGTGGCTGGTTTCCGCTGACTGAATATACCTGGCTGTACGCTGATAACGGCAGTGAACTGGTAACGACATATTCCATCGATATGATCGGAGCGAAATTTGAAATTGATGTGCTTTGGTCGGCTCTTAAAACATACTATCAGCGGGCAATCGACTATATCGTCCTTTCCCAGCAACAGGCCAGTCAACTGGAACGGGAACGGATTAAGGAAAAGAGTGCACAGGAGCAGGATTTGCTCAATCAGGCCTTTGTTATGGC
The DNA here is from genome assembly GCA_017889675.1 of Bacillota bacterium. Lineage (GTDB taxonomy): Bacteria > Bacillota > Negativicutes > Sporomusales > Sporomusaceae > Sporomusa. The sequence continues at coordinate 6,187 of JAGGAA010000023.1, forward strand.
GGTTACTGACCGGGTGCGTGGAAGTGAAACGATGGAGTCTTGGGCAGACCCGCTTATGCAGGCCTGTCAGTGTGTGGCAGAAAGGTTAAAGATTAAGCTAAATAGGGGGCCAGATCAATCTGGTGTACTTGGACTATCATTGGAAAACCGACTTCTTAGAGTGGCTAACGCCTCGCGTTTCAACATCCGGCAAGTACTGCTAGATGTTGAATGGTGGGAAAATGACAATGGACCACTGTTGGCGTTTATGGTGGAAGACAACCGACCAGTGGCTTTACTGCCAGTTGCGGCGACCCGCTATGAATATTATGATCCTGCCAACAATACCCGAACACTGGTTGACCGGCAGTTGGCGGAAAAAATGATTAAACCACAAGCCTATACATTTTATAGATCCTTCCCCGAGCGGGCGTTGACGGGTTGGGATTTAGTCAAAATGGGTATTGGAAACTGCTGGAAAATGGATATGGTGGTAGTCGCGCTGATGGCTGTTGTCAGCGGATTATTGGGTATAGTAGTTCCGGCGGCGACCGGGGTGTTGTTTGATATAATTATTCCTGAAGCCGAACGAAGTCGTTTGTGGCAAATGGTGCTGCTAATGCTCATCGCAGTAGTAGCCGATTTTATGTTTCAGGTCACCAGAGCCATAGCCTGGATGAGGCTGGAAGGAAGATTGGACGGTGCTGTTCAGGCGGCTGTTTGGGATCGCCTGCTTAATTTACCAGTGGTCTTTTTCCGTCGCTTTTCCGTAGGAGATTTGGCGGTTAGAGCCAATGGCATTGCCATGATCCGGCAAGTGGTGTCAGGGGTAGTGATCATGACGGGCTTTGCTGGCGTCATTTCACTATTTAATTTGGGGCTGTTGTTTTACTACAATCGCACTTTGGCGGCTACGGCTACGGGATTGGCAGTTTTTTTTCTGACCATCATCTGTTTGCTGAGTTATACGTTATTACGGTATCAACGGACGTTATCAATGTTGGAAGGTAAAATCAGCGGGACGGTTCTTGGTCTAATTAGCGGTATTACGAAAATTCGGGTTATTGGTGCTGAAAGTCGCATGTTTTATTTATGGGCCCAAGATTTTAATCAGCAACGTCTGATTACTGCCGATTCCCGTCATGTGGTCAATGTGTTAGCGGTGCTGAGTTCCTGCTATCCGCTGTTGATATCCATGACCGTATTTTTCTTGGCTACTGGTCTGGTGGGCGATGTGATGTCGACGGGTGAGTTTTTGGCGTTCAATTTTGCTTTTATGACGTTTATGAGCGCAATGATGTCGGTGGTAACGGCGGTGATCATTGCATTGCCAGTGATTCCAGTCTATGAACGGATTAAGCCAATTTTGGAAACGATGCCGGAGGTTGATAAGAGCAGAGAATGTCCAGGTGAACTGACAGGGCGAATTGAAGTTACCCGGTTAAGTTTTCAATATCAAAACGATGGTCCATTGATACTGCAGGATGTGGCGCTACATATTAATCCAGGAGACTTTGTGGCGATTGTCGGTGCCTCAGGCAGCGGTAAGTCCACCTTGCTCCGCTTGCTGTTAGGATTTGAACAGCCGAGTGCTGGCGGAGTTTTTTACGATGGACAGGAACTTGGCGCTCTTGATGTGCGGGCGGTGCGCCGACAACTGGGGGTTGTACTGCAAAGCGGGAGCCTGATGGCGGGGGATATTTTTTCCAACATTGCTGGGGCGAGTAGTGTTGAATTGTCGGAAGCCTGGGAGGCAGCACGCATGGCGGGAATTGAGGAGGACATCAAAGAAATGCCCATGGGGATGCACACCTTTGTTAATGAAGGTGCTTCCACACTGTCAGGCGGACAACGACAGCGACTATTGATCGCGCGGGCAATTGTCAAAAAGCCGCGGATTATCTTTTTTGATGAAGCAACTAGTGCCTTGGACAACAAAACCCAATCTATTATCAGTGAAAGTCTGGAACAATTGCAGGCGACAAGGATTGTGATTGCTCACAGACTAAGCACAATTGTTAACGCTGACAGGATTTACGTGATGGATCGGGGACAGATTGTGCAACAGGGTACTTATAAGGAACTAATGGATGAGCCAGGACTTTTTGCTATGATGGCCAAGCGGCAGTTGGCATGAAACTCGAGAAGGAGAGGGCGTTTTACCCCCGGCATCGAGTAGAGTGAGGCTGCTTTGAAAATTTCCAAAACAAGATAGGTATTGTTATTGGTTATGGGAGCTTTTGCTGAGTTTGAGCGCTCTCTGATCCGTGAACGACAATTAGAAGGCAAATAAAGCAAGTATGGTTCGATTTGCATTCGTCTAGACTTTGGTTTAGGCGAATTTTTTATTTAAGCTGGCGGGACAGACTAGAGGAAAACATGCTTTCTTTAGAGAAAACATGTTTATGTGAAAAAGTATTCAAACGAGAGCTTGATCCATGGAGGAATTGAAATGCGCATAATGGCGCTAGTTGCTATCTTTATAGTTGTTTTTATGCCAGTGGCGCTTGCAGGGCCATTGCTAATGGGAGACGAACTTAACAGTGACACGGTGTTTGATTTATCAATCATGGGGCCACCATTGGCAACCAAGCAGCAATGTCTGCAGCACTTGTTTAGCAAGAACCCGTTTCCGGCGCTTACCGTTTCTGCAGAAGAATTAGTCAATTATTTTTATACTGAGGCTATGGACGAGGGTATCCGGCCTGATGTTGCATTTGCCCAAGCATTGCATGAAACTGGTTATTTTAAATATGGTGGTGATGTGGTGCCATTGCAGAACAATTATTGTGGCTTAGGGACAATTGGCAATGGGGGACGGGGTGCATGGTTTTTTTCAGCGCAAATCGGCGTTAGAGCTCAAATACAACATTTATTAGGTTATACGTCGACAGAACTGCCGAAAAAAGAAATTGTCGATCCCCGATACAATCTTCTAAAAAACAGCAAGAACTTTGGTGTAGCGAAAACGTGGACTGAACTCAACGGTAAATGGGCTGTTCCGGGTACGACCTATGGGCAAAAGATTCTGAAAATCCATGAGAATATTATGCGAGAAAAGACTGGTTGACGATTCAAGATATTCATAACTGAATTAGTGCGTTTATCGAGGTAGGAGTCTTAAAAAATGATAATCAGCGCGAGCAGAAGAACCGATATACCGGCCTTCTATTCGAAATGGTTTGTGAATCGCTTGAAAGCCGGTTATGTATATGTAAGAAACCATACGGCAAAAGTGTCGAATATAATCTGCCTGATAAAGCAAGGGTTGTTGATAGCTTTAAAGCACTCAGTGATAAAATAGGTAATAATAGGGTTGTATGGCGCTATGACCCTATTATTGTCAGTCAACAGTTTCCGGTAGAGTATCATGTTGATGCCTTTACAAATATGTGCCATTTGCTCAAAGGGTATACCAACAAGTGTATTTTTAGTTATGTTGACGTGTACGATAAAATCAGAAAACGTACAAAAGGTATTGTTGACAGAGAATGTGATACTCAGACTATGCTCAAAATTGCCGAAGAATTTGCTAAGATTGCAAAACTAAACAACATCGCCCTTGAAACCTGCTCCGAGCAAATTGAACTTGGTCAATTTGGTATAGGGCATTCCGCCTGCATTAATAAGTACACCATTGAGACGATTATCGGCAATGCTATTGATGTGAAAAAGGTAAAAGGACAGCGCGAATTTTGCCAGTGCATTGATAGCATCGACATTGGTGCCTATGACTGCTGTTTGCATGGCTGTGTTTATTGTTATGCAACCTCCAGCGAAAAGGCGGTGCTTGCCAATAAGAATCGGCACGATATCAACTCACCCCTGCTTATTGGCAGACCTTGTATAACCGATAACATTACAGAACGAGTGTCCAAAACCTTGAAGAATTCACAAATAATACTATTTTAAATAAAATTATTTTACGGAGGGTTACCATATGGGTGAATTCATGTTGAAACAAAGTGTTAATAAAGTTTGGTATGGAATATTCACCAGCTTTGCTGCAGTAGGCATTAGGCATGGTGTATCTACACGGCTAGGCGGTCACAGCATTGCGCCTTTTACTAGTCTAAACCTAGGACTACATACTGGCGATAACGCTGAAGTGGTATGGCATAACAGACAGTTCTTTTGTCAAGCGGTAGGTCTACCACCAGACAAAGTGGTCACTGCGGAACAGATACATGGTGATGTAGTGCAACAAGTTACTGCAGCAGATGCCGGTCGCGGTGCTCAACACTATCGTGAAGCTATCAAAGGTACAGATGCGCTTATCACTAATGTGCCAGGATTGCCACTGATGTTATTTTTCGCTGATTGTGTACCGGTGCTAATTGTTGACCCGGTAGCCAAAGCAATTGGCATTAGCCATGCTGGCTGGAAAGGCACGGTTGCTAAAATCGCGCAAAAAACTGTATTAGCTATGCAGCAGCAGTATACCACTAACCCTTCAGACTGTCTTGTAGGAATTGGACCATCCATTGGCCCCTGTTGTTATGAAGTAGATGAAGTCGTAATTAATAAGCTAAAAGTTAACTTTGATAACTGGGAAGAACTTGTGGAGCCTTGCAGTAACCATTGGCGACTAAATTTATGGGAAGCCAACCGCCACCAACTTAGAGAAATCGGGGTACCAGACAATAATATCACTGTATGCGACGTATGTACCGCCTGCAACACTGAAATTTTCTTTTCTCATCGTGCTGAAGCCGGACGAACAGGACGCATTGGCGCCATTATAGCTTTATAAAAACATCTTTGTTCTTGTAAATATTGCAATAGCCAGTTATACTAGAATAAACGTCAAATATTTGACACAGCAAAGGCGCTACTGTTTCCTCTTTTTTTCGGAGACAGGGCGCTTTTTTGCCTATCAGGAGGTTATACCCCATGCAGTTTTTACGCGTAAAGGATATCGTGGCCAATAAACTAACTTTTCTCGACCCTTTAGCATTAGTTGTCGATATTGCCGCCGATCTCAGTGATAACAATCGTGTTGCTGGCCTCGTGCAAGTAGGTGATAAATGGGGCTATATTACTGCTAAACAACTGGATAATTCAGGAAAACATGCCAAAGACATTGCCGTATTTGATGCCGTTATAAAGCCAGCAGTACATTTATCAGCCTGTATTGAGAGTTTACCTATTGACCTGGTCAGAAATGACACGTTGTTTGAATCGGACGGGAAAATCGTGGCACTCAGCACTCCTGAAATCCTTTTTAGCTCGATGATTACAAATCAGTATCTGCAACAGGCACAAATGGCGGCTGTCCTAGATACTGTCGGTGAATCAGTGTGTGTGATTGACAAAATTGGCAAAGTCGTGGTCTGGAACAAACGTGCGGAAAAGCTCTACGGTATTATCGCGGGTGAAATTTTGGGCAATCACATAGATGATTTTTTTACAAATTTGCTGGTAAAGAAAACTGTTGCTGAACAAATTACTGTTAAAAACCAGTATCATAGACCCTGTTCAGATACTCATGTACTTATTAATGCCGCTCCCATTTTGGTGGGCGGTAAAGTGGTTGGCGGCGTGTCTGCCGAGCGCGACATCACTGAGGTCGTAAACCTTAACGAAGAACTCACGCGCACTAGCCGTAAAGTGCAATCCCTAGAGAACCAAATTGATAAAATCAGTGCAGTGGCCGACGCCTTCAGCAGTATTTGCGGTCATAGTCCCGGAATAGTGGCGGCCATCAGTATGGCCAGACGAGTTGCTGCAACAAATGCGTCGCTACTACTTCGAGGCGAAAGCGGTACAGGCAAAGAAGTATTCGCTCGCGCTGTACATACTGCCAGTGGCCGCAAAGGCAGGTTTATTGAGATTAATTGCGGTGCCATTCCAAGCAACCTATTTGAAAGCGAATTATTCGGCTACCACTCAGGAGCCTTCACCGGCGCCGATAGAAAGGGAAAAGCCGGATTGTTAGAACTCGCCGACGGCGGTACACTGTTCCTTGATGAAATTGGAGAAATGCCCAAGGAAATGCAAGTAAAACTGCTTAGAGTACTGCAAGAGAAAACGTTCTACCGGGTAGGCGGTGATAAACCAATACAGGTAGATGTCCGCATCATTTCAGCTACACACCGCGACCTAGAAGACATGATTGCCGGTGGCAGTTTCCGGGATGACTTGTACTATCGACTCAATGTAGTCACACTGCATTTGCCTCCTTTACGGACCAGACGAGAAGATATTCCAGAACTTGTATATCGAGGACTAAAGCATTATAGGTCAATTCACAATCCAGGCACAACCCTAAGCAAAGTAGAACCGTCTCTAATGGCGACATTGTTAGAATACGATTGGCCAGGAAATGTTCGCGAGCTTAACAATGCTTTAGAACGACTAGTTATTCTTGCCGATAGTGATATTTTAACTATTGCCAATCTACCAGCCAACTTTAAAAAAGGCTGCCCAGAAAAAGTTGCTATATTACCAAATGATATTACCGGGGTAACAACAATTTCTGAACTGACTACTCTGGAGCGGACACTCATAGAACAAGCCCTTCAGGATGCTAACTTTAACAAAGTAATTGCAGCTAAAAAGCTAGGCATTCCCCGTAGTACACTCTACTATAAAATGCGTCAACTTAATCTTGAAGTTGGCAGAATTCGTGTCAATCATTTGACATGATTGTCAGATAACTGACAGTGTTTCACAAGACATTTCCCACCATACCTCCACACAAACTTAAAACCGAGATTGCCACACACACGCTTGTTAGTTGAAGATAGAGCCCTTCTACCTTCACAAACTGAAGCTAGCGTCCGAGTGGCAATCTTATTTCTTTCACATCAATTGTTGTTGGCACGTTCCTTGCAATATATACGGGTAAGGAGGTGCTACTATGCGTATTACTAGTCATCCAATCCTAAACTTTACCGAAAAAAAATTGGTGCAGTTTAACTTTAACGGCCAGCAGCTTGAAGGCTATGCCGGCGAACCTATCGCTGCCGCATTGCATGCCGCTGGTATCACCGTGCTCAGGCACAGCCACGAACTCAACCGACCACGCGGGCTATTTTGCGCAATCGGCAACTGTTCATCCTGCCTGATGGTTGTTGATGGCATGCCTAATGTAAGGGTGTGTGTGGAACCGCTTCAGGACGGTATGATAGTCGAAACTCAAATAGGAAGAGGGAAGTTGCCATGAACATAGACATTGCTATTGTAGGAGCCGGACCAGCGGGGCTTATGGCGGCCATCAAGTCCGGTCAGGCAGGTGGCAAAGTTTTAGTCCTGGAACGAGCCAACTACTTGGGTGGCCAACTTGTCAAACAAACTCACAAATTTTTCGGTTCCAAGAGTGAATATGCCGGCGAACGGGGCGTAGATATCGCAGAAATGTTGGTAAAACAAGCTCAAGCTAATCCTAACGTCACAACCTGGAACAACGCGACAGTGCTTGGCTACTACCAGGAAGACGGCGTATTAACCGTCAAGCATCATAACGAATTTATCACTATAAAAGCTAAGAAAATTATCATTGCAACTGGCGCATCTGAAAAAACACTCGCATTTCCAGGAAACGATCTACCAGGTATTTTTGGCGCTGGTGCTGTTCAGACACTAATGAACGTGCACGGGGTCATGCCGGGAAAACGTTTACTAATAGTTGGCGCTGGTAATATTGGTCTCATCGTCGCTTATCAATTATTGCAAGCTGGGGTTGAAGTAGCTGGCATTGTGGAAGCTGCTTCAACAATTGGCGGTTACCTGGTACATGCCGCCAAAATCAGGCGGGCAGGCATTCCTATCTATATCTCGCATACCATCAAAAAAGCCTACGGATCACCGACTTTGGCCGGCGCAACCGTCTGCCAGCTTGATACAAACTGGCAGCAAATACCGGGTACTGAATTTGATATTGTGGCAGACGGTCTTTGTCTAGCCGTTGGCTTGACACCACTCGCTGAATTATTGTGGCAAGCCGGCTGTACTATGTCTTATATACCGGAATTAGGAGGCTATGTTCCTTTACGTAATGCCAATCAACTCACCACTAATCCTAGCATTTATATTGCAGGAGATGTAGCTGGGGTTGAAGAGGCCTCGGCGGCCATGGTGGAAGGCAAGTTAGCCGGACTCGCAGCGGCTGCTAGTCTGGGACTGACTCATGCCAAGCTTGACCAAGAATATGCCGACGCTCACAACCAACTTTCTGCCTTACGCGCTGGCAGCGTCAGCGCCAAAATTCGAGCCGGACTGGCTAAGGTAACACTAGGCCAACAGTCGGCCCCCTTGCTTGAGGTGATATAACATGCTGATACAAACAGGAATTCCTTCGCCTGATGAGATCAAGGAAACACTACCTTCGCCAGAACGTTTGGAGCAAGGGCCGGCAGCAATATTTGAGTGCTTTCAAAATATCCCTTGCAATCCGTGCGTGGATGCCTGCCCCCAGGGCGCAATAAGCATTGGCGACGATATTAATAACCGTCCGGTACTTGACGAAAGCAAATGCAACGGCTGCGGCATATGTCTGGCACATTGTCCGGGTCTTTCAATATTTGTTGTGGACTATTCCTATAGTCCTAACGAAGCACTGCTTAAGCTGCCTTACGAATATTTGCCTTTGCCGCTGCCAGGTCAACAAGTCAGCGCACTAAACCGAAAAGGCCAAGCAATAGCTACCGCCCAAGTTAAACGAGTGCAGCAAAATAAAAACAAAACAACAGTACTGTGGATTGTTGTCCCCAAAAACCTTGCCATGGACATACGGGGAATTGCCACACCGAAGGAGGGAAAACACTATGACAGAACCAGTAATTATCTGTCGCTGTGAAGATATCACGCTTGCTGATATTCAAGAACGTATCGAACAGGGTAACCATTCGCTAGAAGAACTAAAACGCGAGTGTCGGTGTGGCATGGGCCCCTGCCAAGGCAGAACATGTATGCCTCTTATCGCGCAAGAATTAGCCAAATCACTATCCAAACCGACTGGTGAAGTGATCTTGCCGTCATTCCGCCCGCCGACTGCACCCATCTCCCTCGGGGCTTTAGCCAGAGGAAGTAGCCATGATTAAACAAGCTGATGTTGTCATAATCGGTGGCGGCGTAGTCGGTTGTTCTATTGCCTATAACCTAGCTAAGGCCGGAGCAGGGCAGGTTGTTGTCATTGAGCGCGGTTATCTTGCCAGTGGCGCGACAGGCAGGTGCGGCGCTGGCGTCCGGATGCAGTGGGGTACAGAAACAAACTGTCTGCTTTCCCGGGAAAGCGTTCGACTGTTGGAAAACTTGCCAGAGGTTCTGGAAGTTGACGGCGACATTGAGTTTAAACAAGGCGGATATTTGCTGCTGGCCTATTCGGAGAAAATGGTCGCACAGTTTAAACAGAATCTAACCTTACAAAATTCGCTCAGCATCCCAGCCCAGTGGGTGACACCCGACCAAGCCAAAGAAATTGTGCCGCATTTAAATACCGATGGCTTGCTTGGAGCCACATTCTGCCCTAAAGACGGCCACGCTAACCCTTTCAAAGTAACTAGCCTATATGCTAAAGCGGCCGCCAAACTGGGAGTCAAGTTTTACACCTATACCGAAGCAACTGGCCTCAGTGTTAAAGCCGGAAAGGTAGCTGCAGTTCATACATCACAAGGTGATATTGCAACAAACACTATCATTAACGCCGCAGGTGGCTACGCTAAGGCGGTAGGTTGTATGGCTGGAGTTGAACTACCCATCTTCCCCGAACGGCACGAAATACTTGTCACCGAGCCGGTTGAGCCTATGCAAACACCGATGGTAATGTGTTTTTACCACAACTTATATTGCCAACAAACACCACACGGCAGCTTTATTATGGGTATTGGGCATCCTGATGAACCTGAAACCTTTAATATTAAATCCAGTTGGCAGTTTTTAAGTGAAATGGCTGCTCGTATTACCAAAATACTGCCGCCGCTAGCTAACCTTAACGTCATTCGCCAGTGGGCGGGACTGTATGACATGTGCCCTGATCGCACACCAATTCTTGGTCAGGACCCAACAGTCAAAGGTTTTTATACTGCCGCCGGGTTCAGCGGCCACGGCTTTATGATTTCCCCGGTTGTTGGTCAACTCATGGCCCAGATGGTTATGGGGCAACCACTATTAATTCCCATAAATATGTTCAGCGCCGATAGATTTACCCGTGGCCAACTTTTTGTTGAGCCCTCTGTCGTCTAACCAAAGCGAAATAGTAATTACAAAATCGGGGAGGTTCTTATATGCAAATATACAACTAAACATAATTTAATGTATATTGACAATGTACAAAAGTCCAAGTAAAATTAGATACAAGATAAGCAAAGGCGCTTTTTGGGGAGATACTTATTCCTGCTCCCTAAAAAGCTTTTTTTATATCAACTACCATTTTATGAATAATCGCTGCGGAGGTGATATAGGTAGATATATGGTATCCTTAGAAATTTGGGATAATAGGGGAGGAACGAAATAGCTATGAGAAAATTAGGCTTAAAAATGTCCTGTTTGTTAACCCTGCTGGTAATGCTGGTCGGCTTGGTCTCTGGTTGCAGCGATACCGCCAGCAAAGACCTCAAAATCGGTGTAGTGTACGAACTTACCGGTAATACTGCGTCATTCGGTACTGCGGCAGCTAACGGTGCAAAATTGGCATTTAAAGAAATCAATGCAAAAGGCGGTGTTCTCGGTAAACAAATCCAACCGATAATTGCCGACAATAAGGGTGAACCAGCCGAATCTACCAATGCTGTAACAAAGGTCATTAATCAGGATAAAGTAGTAGCTATAACCGGCTTTACTGTTAGTTCCTGCGGCATTGCTGGTTCAACAGTCGCTGAAGTAAACAAAATCCCACTTGTAGCCGCAGCAACTACTAATCCAAAAGTTACCCTTGACGAAAAATCAGGCAAAGCAAAAGACTATGTATTTCGTGCTTGTTTCATAGATCCGTTTCAAGGTACAGTAGCAGCAAACTTCGCCATCAACAGTCTTAAAGTGAAAACAGCCGTTGTCTTGATTGATAACTCCAGTGATTACAGTAAAGGGTTATCTCAGTTTTTCAAGGACTCCTACACTAAAAACGGTGGACAGATTGTCGCCGAGGAAGCGTACCTGCAAAAAGATCAAGACTTTAAGGCTATTCTGACTAAAATTAAGGCTCTCAATCCAGAACTCATATATCTTCCGGGCTACTACGAAGAGGTAGGTAAAATTATTAAGCAAGCCCGCGAAATGGGGATTACTGTACCGTTTTTGGGCGGTGATGCCTGGGATTCTCCCAAGTTGTTAGAAATTGGCGGTGCCCAACCTTTAAATAATACTCATTTCACTAACTTCTATTCAATAGAAGATACTAATCCATCCTCTAAGGCATTTGTCGATGCTTTTAAGAAAGAATATGGTCAAGTTCCTGATTCTATGGCTGCTATGGGTTACGATGCAGCTTACTTACTGGTAGATGCCATTAAACGGGCTAACAGCGCCGAACCAGCCAAAATTAGGGAAGCTCTAGCAGCAACTCAAAGTTTCAAAAGCGTAAGCGGTGATATGAGCTTGACTTCGACTCACGACGCAATTAGAAGCGCAGTCATTATTGAATTGAAAGATGGCAAGCAAATGTATAAAGAGACTGTGAAACCATAACAGATACTGCTATTAAGAGCGTTATAATTTCTGTTAAGGCAAAAAAAAAGATCACCATCTGACTAGTTCAAGTCAGGTGGCGATCTTTTTTCCATCACCGATAGTGGCTTCACCCACACATTAGATATCTATTAATAGATTTTACGTCAAAAAGATAGAATAATAATGTGATTGATAGAGGAAAATTTTGTTTGTGGGCGAATAAACTATTTGAATGGAGGGTTTGCCATGTCTATAGCGCAAAATATTGCGGAAATAACAACTAAAATAGATACAAGCAAAGTAAAACTGGTAGCCGTTACCAAAAATAACAGTGTTTCGTCTATGATAGAAGCTATTGCTGCTGGAATAACAGCTGTGGGAGAAAACCGGGTTCAGGAAATGCTGTCTAAGCATCCTGATATACAAGCTGCTGGTCTAACAACTGAGTGGCATCTTATTGGTCACCTACAGACAAATAAAGTCCGTCAGGCAGTACCGCTAGCCGATCTCATTCATTCTATCGACAGTGAACATCTAGCTGTTGAGATTGATAAGGTTGCTGCTAAACTAGGCAAATGCCAGGATGTACTTATTCAGGTTAATATCGCCGATGAAGAAAGCAAGTTTGGCACTGAAATTGGTCAAGCCTTACCATTAGCTAAATGTATTAGCCAGCTCGAACATGTTAGGTTATGCGGCCTTATGACGATTGCACCTTATTGTGAAAACCCGGAAACAGTACGTCCGGTATTTAAGGAGCTTTATCAGTTGTATTCCGAATTAAAAGGATTGAATCTGGCACATACTGATATTAGATGGTTATCTATGGGAATGACAAATGATTATATGGTAGCGATCGAAGAGGGAGCAAACTTGGTTCGTATTGGTACTGGAATATTTGGTTCGCGTCAATAGTAAGGAGGAGAAAGAAAGTTATGAAGTTTATGGAGAAAGAGGAGACCGAAACAAAAAACAAACCCAAAAACAGTAATGTGGTCTCACTACCCATGGCCCAAAGCAGCAATAATAACCAGCAGCAATCTAAACAAATTAAGGTTATGGTTGTTGAACCTTTTTCATTTGATGACGCTCAACATATTGCTGATTATCTAAAAAGCCGCAAACCAGTAGTTGTAAACCTTGAAAGCTCTGACCCCGAGATTGCCAAACGTATGATTGATTTTATTAGTGGTACGACCTATGCGTTAAATGGTCAAATTCAAAAAGTTGGCAATAATATTTTTCTATGTGCCCCCAATAATGTTGATGTTGCATATAGTCCGCGGGAAGATGTTAGTGATAAGACATTTTTACCTTGGGCTAACAAATAGTTTGAATACCAAATGGAGGAGCTATGTTAATAAATAAACAGATCGGTTTTATCGGCGGCGGCGCTATGGCTGAATCAATTATTCGCGGCATTTTAAGTGCTGGACTGGTAATGCCGTCCCAAATAATGGTTAATGATATTTCTAGTGAACGTCTGGCGCACCTGAGCAGTTCTTTTGCAATCGCAACAACACTTGACAGTCAGGAAATTGTCAAACAATCTGATATTTTATTTCTAACAGTAAAGCCACAGGTTATTTCTGGTGTTATTGATACAATTGCACCCATTGTAACGAAAACTACTATAGTGGTATCAGTGGCAGCAGGAGTACCCATTGATATGTTGCAAAGTAAAATGTCTGGGGTACCAATCATCCGCGTTATGCCTAATACACCGGTTGCTGTTGGTGAAGGTATGTCCGCTATGGCATTAGGAAAGTATGCAACAAAAGCAGTTAGTGACCCTATAGCCCAAGTATTTGCTTCTGTTGGTCAAGTTGTTACTGTTAGTGAAGATTCTATGGATGCCGTTACCGGCCTGTCTGGCAGCGGTCCAGCTTATGCGTTTGTCGTAATTGATGCACTTGCTGATGCTGGCGTCAGAGTTGGTTTATCTCGACAGACATCAATATTGTTGGCAGCCCAAACATTAATGGGAGCTGCTAAAATGATACTCGAAACAAATGAACATCCTGCCAAGCTGAGAGATATGGTAACATCGCCAGGTGGTACGGCTATTGCTGGTGTCCATATATTGGAACAAAAGGGTGTGAGGGCTGCACTTATTGATGCTGTTGTTGCTGCCACCAAAAGATCCCGTGAGATGGGAAAACGGTAATGAGTGAACGGGACAAGATTTTACGGTACTACCGAGCTTCAGGCGATGCAGAGCTAGCAGCGAAACTTTTGGATTTGGCAGAGATTGCGCTCAAAAGCCGCAAATACAAGGTCAGCGAATTTCTCGATCCTTATGGTTTAAGCATTGCTGAAACTATTGTTGCCCATTATGATAGGCTATCACTGGAGATAAATGGTGGTTATTCTAGCGCAGAACGGGTTAAAGTTGCTTTTGTTGACACTGATTTTCTTGAATATGCTGATTCATTTGATTTTGGGCTAAAAGCCATTTTGGTAAAATGGGATAGTCGTTACTATCATCTATCACATCGGGACGTGCTTGGAGCACTCATGGGTCTAGGCATTAAACGTGAAATCCTGGGTGATATTATTGTGGCTGGGGATCAATGCTATGTCTTAGCTGACGCAACTATGGCCGTCTTTATTGAACAAAACTTAACTGAAGTAGGACAAGCTGCGGTTTCTGTTTCACCAGTATCACTTGATGATATTCCGGTTAAAGAGGAAAAAGTCAAGGAAATTCGGGCGACTGTGGCTTCTTTGCGGTTAGACGCTGTAGCTGCCGCTGGTTTTGGAACCTCACGCACCCGGATGGCAGAAGATATCGTAGCAGCCAAACTGAAAGTCAACTGGCAAGAAGCCAAAAGCCCGTCACAAGTTGTAAAGGTGGGGGATATTATCTCTATGCGTGGCCGTGGACGGGTAGAAATTATTGAAGTTCCTGGGCAAACGAAAAAGGGCAGATACAGCCTTTTACTTAGACGATTTATGTAATTAGAATAGGGGTGGGGAATTATGCTAACACCATTAGACATCCATAATAAAGAGTTTAAGCGCAGTTTTCGCGGTTACAATGAAGAAGAAGTTGATGAATTTCTTGATGGGGTTATTAAAGATTATGAAACTCTATATCGCGAAAATATTGAACTGAAAGAAACCATTGAACGCCTTAATAGCAAACTTGAGCATTACCAACATATGGAAAATACACTCCATAGCACGCTGGTTATTGCGCAAGAAACAGCCGAAGAAGTCAAACTTAATGCCAAAAAAGAAACAGAACTCATAATTAAAGAAGCCGAAATTAGTGCACAAAAACTGGTGGATGAGGCATTGTCTAAAGTTCGCAGAATGACTGGGGAATATGAAGAATTGCAAAAACAATCGCAGGTCTTCCGAACTCGTCTGCGTACCCTGTTACAAGCCCAAATGGAAATGCTTAATAATGTTGATGAGGATGAAAACTAGTCTTGTCTGACAGTCCACTTGATATTAAAGAGCTGCCAGATGGTATTGCTTTTAGAGTCCGCGTACAGCCGCGATCAAGTAAAAACAAGATTGCTGGTATTATGGGGAATTGTCTTAAAATTAACCTAACTGCACCACCAGTTGATGGCGCAGCCAATACTGCTTGTATTACCTTTGTTGCTAGTCTCCTGGACGTAGCAAAAAGTGCGGTCGCGATTACGAATGGACAGAGTAACCGTTCCAAAGTAATTAAGGTGACAGGCGTTACCAAGACAGATTTTTTTGCTATCATCTCGCTACATATTTGACTTTACTCGTCAATCATGTATAATATATGCGTACATAATAATATTTTATCAGTAATGACAGAGACACGCTTTGATGGCGGTTTACAGCGAACCGGGGCATGGTGCAAGCCTGGTAATCAAGATCATGGCTTAACATCGCTCTCGAACTGCGGGACTGAAAGTTTTCAAGTAGGCTCCGCCGTCTAACGCCCGTTATTGCGTTGTAAAGTGGCTATATTAGCCAGTAGGGTGGTACCACGGGAACTTATCTCTCGTCCCTTTTCAGGGATGAGAGTTTTTTTATCCAGTGGGAAAGGTTAACTTTCCCTGGATTGAACGACTAAGGCTTCTGTCGGCGTCCTAACGGACTTGGCACAAGCCAAGTCTTTTCTTATTTTTTATGGAGGTGCTAATTTTGGATTATAGCAAATCACTTAACTTGCCACAAACAGATTTCCCAATGCGCGCTAATCTTCCCGAACGGGAACCAAAAATGTTGGAATACTGGTATGAGAAACAGATTTACGAGAAAAAATTGGCTCAAAGCAAAGGTAAAACTAAATTTATCTTGCATGACGGCCCACCATATGCTAATGGTAATATTCATATTGGTACTGCTTTAAACAAAATTCTAAAAGATATTATTATCAAATATAAATCACTACAGGGATTTGATGCTCCCTATGTTCCTGGCTGGGACACACATGGA
>JAGGAA010000024.1 GCA_017889675.1 Bacillota bacterium
GAAAAATTGTCTGCCACAAAATATTCTTCTTCACAATTTTCTAAGGTAATACGGTTGCTTCTGATTTCTTTTGCTTGTTTTAAGCGTTCCACATTAACACGAAGATTGTGCTGGTTGCGTTGCAACAATTCAATCTGTAACTCGTATTCCAATGCTTTGTTGGAAAAGAGCCTTTGGAGAGAGTCGATATTGCGATTATTGACATAATTGCTTATTTCTTTTAAAGATACTCCCAGTTTGCGTAAGGTAATGATGATTTCAAATATAAAATATTGATCAAGAGAATAATAACGATAACCATTATCTTCAATAGAAGAAGGAGAAAATATCTTGTTTTTTTCATAATAGAACAAGGTTTGCTTGGATATTCCGAATAGCTGCGCAAATTCTCCAATTGTAAAATATGATTTAGATTTATCAGACATGATAAAAATTCTCCTTGACTCTACTACAAGCATATAGTTTATTATTACCTTCCTATAGGAAGGTGTCAAGCTTATGATGCGGTATGAATAAATAAGGAATAAATCTATAAACGGCGCAGGCCAATGTCGCCCTCAAGGCAGAGCAGGACGCAACGAAACAAATCAATCATGAGTCATTCTTTTTTGGCGTCACACTTAATAGTACAATCCATCTGATCCAAGGGGTGATTTTATCGGTAAGCGGTAAAACTACATGGTGTTATTGTAGTAGATCGCAATATAGGACGTTGTTGGTGAAAATTAAATTCTGCGTTATATCGTTTGATTAAGTCTGAAAAAGCAGCGAGCATACGAAAAGAAGATAGTTCTTCCCTATAATTTTCAAAAAAATTGCTCGTTATAAGTTGACGCTGAAAATGTTTGATTAATCCGAATTGACGAGTGCATATTTCCCATTGAGTTTTAGAGGTTATAGCATTTTGGTCTGCCAGCAACCTCGTGATATTTTGTTTGTTACGATTATCTGGCAATGTTTGAAGAACCCTTATAATGTGAAAACCATTTTTTTTATATATTGGCTCGATATGTTTTTGAAGTATCCTTATTCCTTCTTTTAATGAACGGTCTGAGTTAATTCTGGCAAAGCTCCAACCATTAAACATATCTATAAATACATGGACATATAAGCTTCCTTTTTTCTCCAACCTTTTTCCGAAAAGGCATTTATAAACAATAAGTTCACCAGGCCGGTTCGGGCGCACGGCACGATCATGTAACTCAGGGTGCATCTTATAGATGAATTTTAGTTGGGTAGCATTTAGTTCGGAATTGCAACTTAAAAATAGCCGATTTAACAAAATATTGCAGATCACTTCACGATTAGTAAAACCACACTCTTGTTTTAGCCGACACAAAGTATCCATTGTCATAGTGGGGATAAGTTTACGAAGTTTGTCATGAAGATGAAAGTCATTTAAATTTGGATTACGAAGGCAAATATTAATTAGTTGGTGGTGCATATCTGTAAGTTCGTGTTTGGGTTTGGCAGGGAAAGAACTTACTTCTCTGTTTAAAGTCACCGTTCTTTTGTCATTTACAGTATTTGTCTGTAGGTTAGCTATGTTGTTTTTTTGAACTAAATGTGACTGCGAACAAGCATCGACCAAAAGAACTTGAAACCAACTTTCTGTTTTTTTGTAATTAAATAATGATATTGCCGAACCACTGATCGTCATGAATAATCGCCTCCTAATAGAAGTGCCGGCGCGGAGGTATAACCCATCCGGCCGGCACTTCATTGTGACACCAAGCTAAAACTAACAAAACAAAACTATATTTGTCTATGGTAATAATTATATATTAATAAGTTACTATCATCAATAGATAATACAAACATAAACAAATAAAAGCAAACAAAAAGGTAAAATGATGTTGGCATTGACGTGACTTCGGTTTGGTTGTAAGATGAATGCAAGGATATTCCATAGGTGAATTTCAAAAAAAAATACGCTGGTACAACGCAGTATCAACTGGTGAAAGCAAATGCTTTTTTCAGTTGATTTTTTTTATTTGTTAGCTGGCAAGTATTTAATAACAGTCTGAAGGGTGAGTGATGATGTTGATTGAGCTAGACTTGACAATTTCTCAAATTCTTGAGATGTATCCCGAAACTCGCGAAGTTTTTATCACGAACGGATTTCCTCAGTTTGCTGATAAGGAAATTCAGAGGGATTTGGGAACGGTACTGAAATTGAAAACTGCACTAAAAAGCAAAAATCTAAATGTTGATGCATTCATAAAACTACTTGAAGGGAAAATTCATGAAGTCAGGCAATATTCTAAACTGTCGTCATCTGTAGTAACTAAAGGGAAATGCCTTGATTTACTTGCGCTTTTGCCTTGTCCGCTGAAGGTTCCTTTGCAGGGTGAACTTCAACTAGTGCTGAATCAAATGCGGCTCGAGAAAAGCTTAGACCTACATTATACTATTGATACTTCGGCCAACAAATATATTCACTATGAAGAGTACATTCCTTATTTTGAAGATCCAGATGAAGTTCCGGATATTATTTTAACAACAGGTTATGAATTTTTGCATGAAAAGTTTGTTGAGCGATTTGTTAAGAATGGGATTTTTCTACAGGCAACCGGGCAACAGGTCAATTCGCGCTTTACTTCGGCTCAGTTGCTTGACCCACAAGGCCATTTCTTTGTATTAGCAGTGAATGCATTGGTAATGGTCGTCGAAAAAAAACGGTTGGGCAGTTTACCGGTTCCGCGCACTTGGAGTGATTTACTTAATCCTGTATTTGAAAATCAAGTTGTGATGCGTGGTCATGGGGATATTTTCTGCGATGCTTTGCAGCTTTATTATTACAAGGACTATGGCAATGATGGTATTACAGGACTGGCACGAGCGGTACGCTATGGGTTACACCCAGCCCAGATGGTGAAAGAACTAAACGGTTCCCGCAATGGATTGCCACCGATATATATTATGCCGCGTTTTTTTGCTGAAACACTTAACGGACACAAGAATATTGAAATTATCTGGCCGTCAGATGGAGCGCTTGTTTATCCAGTATCACTTTTAGTCAAAGCTAGTAAAGCAGTAGAACTGAAAAAGTTGGTTGACTATCTGACTGGAGCGCAAGCGGCCCGCGTTTTCGACGAGGCATTCTTTCCTTCATCTCATTTGCAAGGCGGTAGAAGTTTGGCGGAAAGCGCTAGTTTTAAATGGGTAGGTTGGAATTATATCAGAAGCTGTGGAATTGAAAGGCTACAGCAAGAGTTAAATGATCGTTTTCTGGACGCGTGGCGTGGAGGGTCTTCAGCATGCAGTTAGTTACTGTTGCCGGACCACCTTCAGCCGGAAAGACGTCTGTTTTACTCAGAATAGCCGAGACGTTGCAAAAACAAGACAAACTACATTTGGGTGTAATTAAATTTGACTGTCTTTCTACCAGGGATCAGGAGTTATACCAAAATAAAGGGATTCTTACGCGAGTTGGATTATCTGGTAACTTATGTCCGGATCATTTTTTCATCAGTAATGTAGAGGATTGCCTTGCATGGGGAATCAACAGGGAACTTGATATGTTAATAACCGAGAGTGCCGGTTTGTGTAATCGTTGCTCACCTCATATCAGGGGGGCGCTGGCCGTTTGTATTATAGATAATCTAAGCGGCATACACACTCCCCAGAAGATCGGGCCTATGCTGAAATTCGCCGATGTGGTTATAATCACAAAAAGCGATATCGTTTCACAGGCAGAACGGGAGGTGTTTGCTTTTAAGGTGCGTCAAGCTAATACGGGAGCAGTGATTACCCATGTCAACGGCATTACTGGTCAAGGTGCGTTGGAAGCGAGTCGTTTATTTCGGGAAGCTGCAACATTCGATAGTCTACAAGGCTGTTCTCTTAGATTTACTATGCCGGCCGCCACCTGTTCTTACTGTTTGGGGCAAACACGAATTGGTGTAGATTTTCAAATGGGTAATGTAAAAAAGATGGATTTGACTTAATTAAAGACTGTAGTTGGAAGGGATTTGTTATGAAGGAGCAATTTGGAGAAATGAGGGTAGGTCAAATTCTAAAACTATATCCCTATGCCGAAGATTTTTTTTCAGTTTTACCGGTCACACCAAATCCGAAAGTTACTGTGACTGAGTTTTTATTGGGAATAGAGGACGAGGTGTTACAGGATTTAGGTCAGGGTACAGAAGATTTGATCAAACGCTTTAACGAGTTTATGCGGCAAATGGAACAAGTAAAAAAGGTCGTTGATCCAATTAGGTCGATTACAATTATCGGCGGGCAGGATAAGTGTGGTAATGCAGAAGATGTCTGCCTAACGATACGCGCAGGTGAAATTATTTGTATTGTTGGTCCTACCGGGTCGGGGAAAAGCAGGTTGCTTGCTGATATAGAATGGTTAGCACAGCGGGATACACCGACAGGTCGCAACATTTTAGTAAATGACCGTATACCGGATGCGGAGTGGCGTTATTCCACGCAACATAAATTGGTTGCTCAACTCTCACAAAATATGAATTTTGTTATGGATCTTACAGTGAGTGAGTTTTTGCAGATGCATGCCGAAAGTAGAATGGTGCAGGATATTGACACCGTTATCTCCAATGTAATCAACCATGCGAATCGTTTTGCGGGAGAGCAATTTTCCACAGATACTCCAGTTACCTCCTTGAGCGGAGGACAATCACGAGCACTAATGATCGCCGATACTGCCTATTTAAGTGCTTCACCGGTTGTACTAATTGACGAGATCGAAAACGCTGGTATTGATCGTCAAAGCGCACTAAAACTTTTAGTGGACAAGCAAAAGATTGTTCTCATGGCTACTCATGATCCCATTTTAGCGCTGATGGGTAATAGGCGCTTGGTTATCAATAACGGCAAAATTAGTAAGATACTAACTACTACAGATAGCGAACGGCGCAATCTTACAATTTTAGAAAAACTTGACCAACAGTTAACCAATGTCAGAAATGCGCTCCGCTACGGTGAAAGTATTGATAGGCTGCCCGAGACTCTTATCGGTCTTTGGGGAGAGAAAGTGATTTAAAAGGATATGCGTATCCTATAGGAAGGTCGACCTAATCGTTACCAACATTTATGAAATATTCTTGACAATACTTGACACGAAGTTATATTATTAATACTGATATAATAACTACATACTGTTGAGTCAGGTGCCCTGAGGGGCTTAATAGGGAAGACCGGTTGAATGCCGGCGCGGTCCCGCCACTGTAATGGGGAGTAAACCCAAGGTATGCCACTGAGACCAATGTGTCTTGGGAAGGTTTGGGTGAACTACGATCCAGAGCCAGGAGAACTGCCTGTCTGTCAATCACCGTTATTTACTCACGAGCGATGAGGAGGGGATTATAGAGAACGCTTTTAGCCGCTACAGTAAGCTGGTTACTGGTATTGATGACTCTATTTAGATTCGAAGCCCTTTCCGTATGCCGGAAAGGGCTTTATTAGGTTTGCTACTATTGTGAGGGGAGGAAGACAATGAAAAAATGGTTACAAGGGCTGCTGATGGTTATTATTTTTTGGAGTGGTGCTATTCCCTGTTTTGGCAGTGAACAGATACCTGTTTCTACCTTATCAACCGGGGATAAGGTGTATAGGCAGGGTACCAGTCTTATTGTGGCTTTCAGCGCTCCACGGGATGTATTGAGCACTTCGCAGGTAAATGGCGGTTTCCGGCATGATCTTAAGGCAGTGTTTAACCATGACATGAAAAGTGCTATTGGTGTAACGGGTGCAAACTACCCCCAATATATGCAGCAAGTGGCCGGGCAGCTGGGATTGAATCCCGGCAGGGTGACCAGCATGGGCACGGCTGCTTCTATGGAGAATGTTGTTATACAGTCTGAAAACTATCAATCGCTTACCGTAACCGCCATTGCTACAGGCGGTGTGGAAGGTAACGGCGGGCGGGTAGGCGACCCGGCCGCGTATTTTACTCCTGGCAAAAAGCCGGCAGCGTATAAACCAGGGACTATTAATATTATGTTGGTCATTGACGCAGACCTTCCCGCCGGTACTATGGCCAGAGCGCTCGTGACTTGCACCGAGGCTAAAACAGCTGCCTTGCAGGAACTGGCAGCCGGCAGCCGGTTTTCGACCGGATTGGCCACCGGCTCAGGGACGGATCAGACTATGGTGATTACTAACCCCGGTTCGCCTCTCTATCTGGAAGATGCAGGCAAACATGCCAAACTGGGTGAACTAATCGGCCGCACTGTCAAACAGGCTGTCAAGGACGCCTTGCTGCGACAGAGCGGTTTATCCCCGCAAAAACAGCATAGTATGCTGCGGCGCATGAACCGCTTCGGCGTAACCGAGAACAGCCTGTACCAACAGTATCAGGAAGAGTACGGGACAATTGACAAACAGCGTTTCTTAGCATCCCTGCGCCAACTGGACAAAGAGCCGGCTCTGGTGACAGGTACGTCGCTATATGTTCACCTGCTGGATCAAAATCAGTGGCAATTGCTGGGTACAGATGAACTGGCTAGGGCCGGCAATGATCTGCTCTTACTAACCGCGGGAAAGTATCAGGTTTTATCCCCCGCAGTAGCTACCGGCGAAATGGCGGCTGATGTCCGGGCATGGTCGGCGCTGGTTGTGAAGATTGTGGCGGACCGGATCGGACAGGTGTGCAGCGATGAAGCGCTGTCGCCCGTTGTTTCACCGCAGGATATACAACGTTCAGCCGATCAATTCACCGAATCCATGCTTACTGGCATTAACGAGAAAGATTACACAAGCTTTTCGGCAAACTTCGATCAGAAAATGAAAAGTAGTTTGCCGGAATCTCAGTTCCGGCTGCTTAGCCAGTCGGTTAAACAAAAACTTGGCAATTATGTTTCTAAAGAACTGGTTACTACCGAAACTAGAGAACCGTTCACCATTTTTACTTACAAAGTGAAGTTTGTGAAAGAAGCAGCTGCTATTACCGTGCGCACCGTTTTGACGGAAGAGGATGCTAGACTTTTGGTTGTAGGTTTTTGGCTGGATTCTCCGATGTGAAAGCAGGAAAGCAAAAGGACGGTTTCTGTATAAGCAAAATTTGAGGTGGATAGACGGAGTGTAACAGATTATATAATCCGCGAGCGATGGGAAGGGGATTTTTTATATCCATGGGTGTTACATTTGGTTATTCCTTGTCTCCTGAACTCTGTTTAGGAGATTTTTATTTTATCCGATGACCAAGTTGCTCTAAGACTCCCGCTTCTACAAGCGGGAGTTAAGAGCAACTAAGTCCCTGGATTAGTTCGACTAAACTTCAGATGGGGTTAAAACCCCACCTGAAGCTAAGTCTCACTTTATCTGTATGTATCCGAGGGGATAAGTTTTACCCCTTGGAGGGGAGAGGGGGTAAAACTTGTTATTATACAAAAAATATTGCGTATCCGGGCTTACCCTAGCATGTGTTACTTTACTAATCCTGCTGTTTTTCCAGGCCAGCGCAGAATGCCGCAGTCCGGAGGATAGGGCGTTTCTTTGGCTGGAGTATGGCGCGAAAAAAGATGAGACCGATGGATCGGTAACACAAACCATATATATTACAACTACTGCAGCTGTAATCAACCTTGCGGAAATGAAAGATTTATCCGCCTATTATTGTGACGGGCGGCAAACTGGGGAAAAACAATATTACCGGATTCCCATAGAACAGCGTGATGGCCGTTATTTCCTGCGGGTCAATGCTGCTTCCCAGTTGCTGTATCATGTGTTTGTCACAGGCAGCTGCCAGGGAGAACATTTTGTGGCGCAAACAATCTTTCCCCTATATGCTGATGGAATCGACAGGAAGAGGGACCAAGACCTGCTGGAAAATCCCAAAGATCTCCCGGCCATTGAATTGAACTTAGCCGGCAATCCGTACAGGACGCTGACAACAGGCCAGGCGATTCAATTACGGTATAAGTCTGGTCAGGCTGTACGGGAAATGCAAATCATGGATTTGCGAAATAAGACTTCGGCAATAATTTTGCCGGATGCTGCCGGTGGATTTTCTTTTACCCCGTCCCATGATAAACGCCTGGATAATGGCGGCTATAACGAATATAAGGAGATCATCGTTTATGCAGAAGAAGTCATCGGTAATGAAATCTATAAAACCTCAATGAACCTTCTCCTGCGCCGTTCATTGACCGCCCACAACAACCTTGCCCAGGGAGTGCTGCTCTTTTTTTCTGTTATGGCCGTTAGTATCGCCATTGTATTATTTCGTAGAAGGAGCTTTAGGTATAATGGTAGATAATTTACGTTTACTGATTCAAAATTTTATGTTTGTTTTATGGACCTACGGCGGGCGGATCGGACTTAACTTTGGCTATTCAATACCTTGTTTTTCCTGCCCTTATGTTCCCGGCTGCGCAGGCCATTGTTATCTCATGACATTGCAGGGGCAATGGGGATTTGCATTTTATTTTCCAGAATTGCTTTCCTACAAAGGATTTAAGGTAGTGTTGTATTTTTTGATCTTTATTTTGTTAACCATGCTACTGTCAAAACTATGGTGTGGCTGGATATGTCCGTTTGGTACCTTGCAGGAATGGCTTGCTAAACTTAGAAAGAAGTTGGGCATCAGGGAAACAGAATTTTCCTGGAAAACCCGGGAACGATTGAAACCAGTAAAATATATATTGCTGGCGCTGCTGATTATTACGCCGTTGTTGATTACCTTCGGCGGATTGCACCGGGACTTTTACCTGTTCTTCTGTCAGATTTGCCCGGGCAAACCGATTATGCCGCTATTTGCTGGGCAAACCCGAAATTTTGCGCTAGACTTTACGAACACAATCACCCTGACTTTCTCCGTATTATCCATAATTATTGCAGCAGGTACCCTGCTAGGAAGCTTTTTCAAAGACCGATTTTTTTGCATGTTTTGCCCGATGCTGCCCTTGATTCAAATGTCTAAAAAAATTAGCTTTATCCGGTTTGAAAAATCGGTTCACACCTGTTCCGGCTGTGGCAATTGCCAAAGAATGTGTCCTGTGGATATTAAGGACGTGCATCTTGAAAAGACGGAAAAAGACGTAATGAGTGAAGACTGTATGCTTTGTATGAGATGTAGTGAGGCTTGCCCGGAAGATAATACAGTAACTGTAAATTTTCTTAAATACAAGCTATTTTCTTCTTCAAGAAAATATGTTGCAGAAAACTATCAACAGGGGAAATCATTAAATGAATAAAATTGTACAAAAAGATGAAGAACGCCGCCTACGACAGAGAGCAAAAGCGTATGAAAAAACTTGTGAAGAATATTCTTATGAAATTAGTGTATTGCAAGCAAGAACTGACTATATCGCAGAATTTGATTATTTCCTGGATTTATTAACACTGCTTTTGCACCCTGCTAAATTAAAGGAAAAAGTCGGCCGTCCACTAATCGGGCTATTTTGCATTCAAGCGCCATTGGAGTTGTTTCATGCTTTGGGGGTTCACCCGGTAAAACTGTGCAGCGGTTCCTATGCAGCGCAGCGACTTTCTGCAGCTTACCTGCCAGCACTTATGTGTCCCATGCTTAAATCGTATATTGGCAGTAGTGAATTTGCAGCGTCAACCTCAACGTGTTATGATGCCACAATTGTACCTACAACCTGCGATTGGGTTGT
>JAGGAA010000254.1 GCA_017889675.1 Bacillota bacterium
ACCGTTTTCATCCCCTAAATTTTTCTGTTCTAGTGATCGTATAAATTTACGCTTTAATAAAGTTATTATATATTTCATTATCACTCAGGAGGCATTTAAATGGAAAAAACACTTGATTTGTATAGAAAAAACCGTTCTATGTACAATGATTTTACCCATGAAATGCAAGATTTAGTAACTAATTTTTTAATGAAAAAAAATATTCGTATTCATTCTATCGTATCACGTATTAAGGGAGAAACTAGCTTAAAAAATAAAATAATCAAAAAAAAATATACCAAATTGGAAGAAATGACCGATTTATGCGGCATTCGCATTATTACATACTTTTCAGACGATGTTGATTTAGTTGCAGATATCATTCAAGAATCTTTAACAATTGATCAGAAAAACTCGGTAGATAAGAGAAAGCTGTTGTCAGTAACTCAATTTGGTTACTTATCTGTGCATTTTATAGCTAGTTTGACAACAAGCCAGCTACAGCTGCCTCAATATAAAAAATTCGAAAATTGTAAAGTTGAAATTCAAATTTGCTCTATTTTACAACATGCTTGGGCAGAAATTGAACATGACTTAGAATATAAGTCACAAGCCACTATTTCCTATACCGTAAGGCGTAAGTTTTCACGTTTAGCTGGATTATTGGAAATAGCTGATTCAGAATTTGTAGTACTTCGTGATCATTTTCAACCGTCTCCTGTATTAACAAAAAAACAGCTCTCTGCCCCAGAACTATTTCCTTCAAAAACACCCACACCGCAAAAACTTTCCGAAAAACTCAGACTGAAATTTCCTTTGGTCGAAGCCTTAGGTTCTACTATACGGGAACATATCGATTTTACAACACTAAAAATTGGCTCTACCTATACCGCCCTAGGCATGATTTTAGCATTGCTAATAACTCATATGGTAAATATACCACATCTTTTTTCCGTTATCACAGCTTACATCCATACAGAAAAGCGTGTTTTATTTTCATTAATCAGCACCTATTCTGTATAATTTTACATGCTAGAAGGTAAATCGGAACGAGGAAACTACGTAGAAAGAACTTTTTTCCTAGCTATGATATAACTCACTGCATGTTGATGTGGAATATTGGCCGAGTTACAATCGATAATTTGCTCTCCACACTGAATTATTTCCCAATCGTGATAATATCCTGCCAATTCACCCGACCAATAGAAAAATTCATTTTTCTCCCAATCAGGTGCTATTGCGATAAAAGGTTTATCTACAAAAACAAGGTGGGCGTTATAGCCGCCAATATTGGTATAATGCTTATATTTCTCAAAATGATTTCTTCGCTGGTCCAATGGCAAAAACTGAAGTGACCCCATGGAGTAGATGACATCATAAAAGTCACTGAATTCAAAGCCCATTAGATTGGCATGTATAGTATTTACCGTACAATTTTCCAGTTTACTATAATGCTTGATTTTTTCTATGCCTGGTATGGATATTTCTAACGAATCAACGGTAAAACCACATTTTGCGAAATAGATTGAATCCCGCCCTTCACCGCTGCCGACGTCTATTAGATGCCTACCTTTTGTGTCTTTTATGATAGTTACAATCTGCTCTGCCAGTAATGAATGCTGCATTCCCCAATAATATTTCTCTTTCTGGTACTCTTTGTCGTATGGACTGGATTTAATCGTTACATCTCTCCCTGTTAGCAGTCTGTCAATAGAAACTTCCAATACACTTGCTAAATTCGGCAATAAGGCTGTATCGGGTAAAGCATTACCGTTTTCCCATTTAGAAACTGCCTGTGCTGTAATACTAAGGCTCACTGCGATTTGTTCCTGAGTGAACCCCTTTTCTTTCCGCAATAAAGCTATTCGTTCTCCGACTTGCATTAACACCACCCCCTTGAGGCAACAAGATTATACTGTATAACAATTGTAACTCTGATAGAATATTGAGTCCAACGAATGTTGGTTGTATGTAAATCCCAAAGCTCAACTCTCAGTTGTGATTAAATCGTCAATATCGTCTGAATCACTGGACAGATCAGTTATCTAAGCAAATACTCTTTAGCCAGGTTTCCAGCGTGGCCGCCCTGCTAACCAAATATACACCACCAAGCACTAAACCTAATCCCACAAAGGAATAAACGGACAAGTATTCTGACAGAACGTAATAGCCGACAAACTGCGCGATAACAGGCGAAATATAAGTCCAGGTCGAAGGAAGCAGCGGCCCTGCCCGGCGAACTAGCCAGTAATAGGCGCCATGTCCGGTAAGAGAGCCAAAAACAACCAAGTACAGCCAGGATAACGATATTGGGGAAGTAATCGTAACTGCTGCCGTTTCCGTAAACAAAGAAAGTAATACCAGCAGACTCCCCCCAATGACCATTTGCCAACCATTTAGTACAAACGGACTACACCCTGCCGCAAAGATTCGTTTTGAAGTCATTGTTCCGAAAACACAACCTGCTTCAGCACCGAGAATAACCATTACCGCAATAATAGCTTCGGTTGTTGCATTTATCCCCAACGCCGGTAGTACCGCGACCGTCACTCCAATAAAGGATAGTATTAACCCGCTGCTTTTAATCCAAAGATTTTCCCGAATCCCCTGAAACCACTCTACAATACTAATCATAAGCGGCGTAGTTGCCGCCAGTAATGCCGCAACACTTGACGAGATATAGCGCTCGCCCCAGTATAAACACCCAAACATAATTGCCGTCATAAACACACCCACAATTAAAACATCTTGCCTCATCCCCGGTTTAATCCGAATATCGCCCTTCATCAATTTTACAGATGCCAAAACAATAACTCCGGCAAAGAAAAACCGTGTACCGGCAAAAAGAAACGGCGGCGCACCGGCGTCTATGCCAACTTTTATTGCTAAAAACGTTGTACCAAAGATTAAACACATTAACCCATATACTATATACATGCAATCGCCCTCTTCCCTGTTATATAACTTAAGTGTATATTATTCTTATAAAACCATTAAATCGCTATAACAGTCAAATAGTCACTATAACAGTTGGAGGGGAGGGTCATATGAAAATTTCAATAAATCGCCAAAGTAATGTTTCCGTCCGTGAGCAAGTCTATTTGGAAATATCCCAACGCATCCGTTCCGGTCTGCTGGAACCTAATACTAAATTGCCTTCTGTCCGGGAGTTGGCCGAAGAATTAAGCATCAGTCTGGTAACTGCACACCGAGTCTATAAACTGCTTGATAATAACGGCCTAACGGAAAGTATTCGCGGCAAAGGCAGTTTTGTGCGTAATATAAAAAAAGAAACTTCCCTTGCGGACGCCCCGCCTTCGTTTGATTGGCAGCTTTCCATACCTGACTATCTCCCACGCGCCAGTTTTTGGAGTCAAAGCACCGTACGATTATCTGCTGGTATACTAGACTTAGCCTCAGCCTCTGTCCATCATTCTTTGTTACCCTTGAATTTAATTCAGCTCTCTATCAGAGAAGCACTGGAAAAAACACCTGCCGCTTTAGGACAATACGCTAATTTTCAGGGTGATGATGAGTTTATTCATCTAGTTGCAGACTATTTGAAACAGTTGGCAATTCCAATAAAGCCGCACCAGTTGATTGTCAC
>JAGGAA010000255.1 GCA_017889675.1 Bacillota bacterium
TTCCAGCCGAATACGTTGGTACGATCGTCTTTATAATTCTAACTGCATCATCATCATGAATTGCCTTTCTTAAAGCGGTGAGCCTCAAATGGAACTGCTTCTCACCAACTGTTTTTATGTTGGCAACAAAAATTTTTTCATGTTTGGTTGCATCAGTGCCTTCTTCAGCAGTAAGCAACTCTTCAAACAGCTTTTCGCCAGGCCTTATTCCTGTATATTCAATTTTAATATCCTCATATGGTATAAGGCCGGAAAGTTCAATTAGGTCGTGGGCTAAATCGACAATCTTAACTGGTTTACCCATATCTAGTACAAAAACCTCACCGCCCTTGGCAATTGACCCAGCTTGCAAAATTAGCTGTACCGCTTCGGGAATGGTCATAAAGTAGCGTTTCATATCCGGATGAGTAACCGTTATTGGCCCACCTGCTGCTATCTGCTTTTTAAATAACGGTATTACACTACCCCGGCTTCCCAATACATTGCCAAATCGAACTGCAACGAATTTTGTATTACTAGCATTATTAATGCTTTGAATGACGAGCTCAGCCACCCTTTTAGTAGCTCCCATTATACTAGTGGGATTTACAGCTTTATCTGTTGAAACCATGACAAATACTTCTGTTTTAAATCGGTCTGCTGCTTCGGCGATTACTTTCGTGCCGAAAATATTATTACGTACTGCTTCTTTAGGTTGAAACTCCATGAGAGGTACATGTTTGTGAGCAGCAGCGTGAAAGACCACATGTGGTGTATTGGCGTTAAATATCTCATCAACTCGATCACTGTCACGTATGTCAGCAATAATTGGCCGTATATCTATATGTGGAAACTTTATTCGCAGTTCTCTGTTGATTTCGTAAATACTATTTTCGCCTTTTCCTAGAAGACAAAGTCTATCTGGCGATAACTTTGCAATCTGCCGACATAACTCTGAGCCAATAGACCCTCCCGCACCAGTTACAAGAACACGCCTTCCGGAAATATAGCCAGCAATTTCATTCAGATTAAGCCGGACAGGTTCTCGCTTTAACAAATCCTCTAAATCTATATCGCGCAGTTGTTGAATGGTAACCTTGCCGTCTATCATCTCATATATGCCGGGAAGCGTTTTTACTGAGCAATTGGTATGCTTACACTCGCCCAAGATTTCCCGCACAACAACACCGCCTGCAGAAGGCATTGCAATGATGATTTCATCCACCTGATATTTCTTCACTATTTGGCGTATAGCTGCCCGGCCGGCAAGAATTTTGATCCCATACATCATTTGGTTGCGTTTATATGGATCATCATCAATAAAGCCGACAATATGTTTACTGTTGTAATAACGTTGCTTTATTTCCCTGGCAATCATTGCTCCCGCGTCGCCGGCACCGACGATTAGTAAATTAGAAGTGTCTTTTTCGCCCTTTCTGTGACGCAAATGAGATATAATACGCAGACATAATCGAGATACACCAATAAGAATAATGGTCGAGAACCAACTTATAAAATGAGTGCTTCTAGGTATGTCAGGACCAACGAATGCTGTGTACATCGCAATGATGATCGAGCTAACCGTCACTGCTCCACTTATCGCTACCAATTCATTAATACTGGCATAACGCCACAAACGGTGATATAAGCCAAACCCATAGAACGCGCTAAGGCGAACCGCAATAAATACAGGTAAAACAGAAAATAGAATTTGCAAATATGGTTCAATAACAGCCATGTCCTCAAAACGTATTACCAGCGCAAACAGAGGAGTAACGCTAACTATAACTATGTCAATAAATAGTAAAATCCCTAAAAATAATTTGCGTCGCATTCGAACATCTCCCGCATAAGTTAATTTGCAGTCTTAGCAAATGTCTCATAATAATGATAATAAGCACGCTGTTTGGTGCTTTCTGAGCGATTAATAATTAGGCCCAATATATTTCCATTTGCGTCTTCCAACTGCTCCTTAGCTCTTTGAGCCATCTCAGGCTTAACTCTGCCAATTCCTACTACTAATAAAATACCATCAACTTTTGAACCAAGAATGCAAGCATCGGTAACTGGCAGTACCGGCGGACTATCAACAAGTACATAGTCGGCCTGACACTTAAGTGCGGCTATTACTTCCGTTAACCTACCAGAATCAAGAAGCTCCGCAGGATTACGTGGCGTTGGTCCACTGGTAACCAAACGGAGGTTAGGGATATCAGTGTCCTGTACTATATCTGCTAGGGAGCATCCCTGATATAGAAAGCTTGTTAACCCCTTATTGTGCTTTCTAAAAAGTGCGTGCTGCGTAGGTTTACGCAAATCACAATCCAAAACAATTACTTTTTTGCCGGTCTGTGCTAAGACAATAGCTGTGTTCCTAGTAATTAATGATTTTCCTTCTCCTGGTTCAGCACTGGTAAACAGTATGCTTTGCACGTTTCTATACACTTTAGAATATAAAATATTTGTCCTTATGGTTCGAAATACTTCCGATATTATAGTTGTTTGCTTCACACCATCAATCGTATTTTCTCGACTCTTTTTCATATGACCTCACATCCAGTCTATTCTTTATGATCTGCGCTAACTAAATAGAGCGCGAATTCTATTCCAAAATGGCCCCTTTCTGCCAACTATGATTTTATCCATATCTGGTACAATTCCCATTACCGGTAAATTCAAAAGTTGCTTAGCCTCCTCTTCATTACGAATCGTCCAGTTTTTATACTCTAGTATTAGTGACAAAACTATGCCGATACCTAGTCCGAGTATTGCCCCGATTACTGCATTTAGTACTATTCGCGGTCTAATCGGTAATTCAGGTACAATTGCAGCATCAAGTACTTGTACGTCTGAAGGACGCATTACCTCATTAATTCGGGCCTCTTCATACCGCTTATCCAACATAATATATATTTCTTGAGCAACAAGGGCCTCCCTCATCAGACGGCTTATCCCCTGTTCCTTGGCAGGAAGCGCTGACATCTCTTTTTCGCTAGAAGCTATTATATTTTCGATTGCCGCTTTTTGTGCCATTGTGGCGGCTACTTCCGCCTCCGATGTTATTTTTGCCTGCAGCAGATTCTGATGGATTGTATTACCAGAGGCAGCTTCGGCATTAACAACTAGGGCCGCTTCGGCTTTTAGTTTCGTTTTGACTTCATCAATTGCCGCTCTAAGGGAAATTACCTTAGGATGGCTGTCTGAATACTTAGGCAATGCGCTTACCAATTCCACTTCTAAATCAGCCAATTTTGACTTGTGCTGTTGAATAAGTGGGCTATCGGCAATAAAACCCGGTTTTTCCCCTGCCAACTGCTGTTCAATACTGCTCAGCCTTGCCTGGGTGGACATTAAATTCACTCTGTTTTCAGCCTTGAGTTTATCAATACCTATAACCTTATCCAACATTGCTTTGGACTGGACATCAGGGGCTATCATTTTTTGTGTACGTTTATATTCTTCCAGAGCTCCTTCGGCTTTTTCCAATTCCAATTTGGACTCTTTCAGGCGCTGACCAATAAACTCCCGTACTGCTCCTTGCTCTGCCGTCAATAAGGAAATAAGTGTATCACTGAGT
>JAGGAA010000256.1 GCA_017889675.1 Bacillota bacterium
AACGCCATTTGTAAAGAAGCACAAATCTAAATGTTTGGAAGGAGCGTAACTATGGCAACTAATATGTTGAAAGAAAGATATTCCGGTAAAATTAATACCGTTACCATTGGTGCAACCAAAGAACAAGGTGGCACTCGTACTAGCACAGTAACCGTTGGTGGCGATTCCACAATGCCATTCCTCCAATTTGAAGGTGAAATGCCTTTAAAACCAGTTGTAGCAATGGAGATTCAGGATATCAATCCTAATTGGCATCCAGTATTGAATGATGTGTATGCCGAAGTAATTGATAATCCGGTAGCTTGGGCTAAAAAATGCGTAGAATTCGGTGCTGACCTGATTTATATCAAACTTGCCGGTGCTCATCCTGATAATGGGAATAAGAGCCCAGAAGATTGCGCCAAAATAGTTAAAGATGTATTGGCAGCAGTAGGCGTGCCTGTTATCGTTATCGGTTGTGGCGATGAAGAAAAAGACAACGCTCTTCTGCCTGTAGTTGCAGAAGCTGCTAGCGGCGAAAACCTGTTAATTGGTTTGGCTAAACAAGACAGCTATAAGTCAATTGCTGCGGCTGCTATGGTCCATAAGCATAAATTATTGGCTCAAAGCCCGCTTGACATCAACATCTGCAAACAGCTTAACATTCTTATTTCTGAACTTGGCTTAGCTCCGGAAAATATTATCATCGACCCGGCTACTGCTGCTCTTGGCTATGGTATTGAATATACCTATTCCATCCTTGAACGCGGTCGTCTGGGCGCTCTTCAAGGCGATAAAATGTTGTCAATGCCTGTAATTTGCCAAGTTGGTTATGAAGCATGGCGTGCTAAAGAAGCTTGTGCTACTGAAGAAGATTTCCCCAACTGGGGCAACCAAGCAGAACGCGCTATTCTGTGGGAAGCTATGACTGCATCTGGTCTTTTACAAGGTGGCGCTCATATCATGGTACTCCGTCATCCGGAAGCTGTTCGCCTCTTTAAGAAAAATGCTGAACAATTAATGATTAAACCTGAAATCTAAGTCTCAACAGCTTGCTAGGATTCCAGTAAAACATCTTAATGCTAAACTAAAGGTTCCCAAAAAAAATAATATTATTGAGGGGGATTTTATTAATGCTTATCATTGGCGAAAGAATTAATGGTATGTTCAAAGACATCGGTCTGGCTATCCGGGAGCATGACCCGAAACCTCTACAAGAATGGGCTGTTAAACAAAAAGAAGGCGGCGCTAGCTACCTTGACGTAAACACTGGACCTAACTCCGAAGATCAAACAATCGATCTTCCTTGGATGATTAATGTTGTAAAAGAAGTTAGTGATCTGCCGCTGGCTATTGATACTACCAACTATGATGCTATGGAAGCCGCGCTTATAGCTTACGGCAAACCAGGTGCATTAATTAACTCCATTGGCTGCGAGCAAGAAAAAATTGATCGCGTTTTCCCAATGGCTGCTAAATATCAAGCCGATGTTGTATGTCTGTGCATCAATAAAGTAGGTATTCCTAAGAGTGCTGAAGACCGTGTTGCTATGGCTATGGAGTTTGTTGCCAATGCTGAAGCATATGGCTTGCAACCGGATA
This sequence comes from Bacillota bacterium, assembly GCA_017889675.1. Lineage (GTDB taxonomy): Bacteria > Bacillota > Negativicutes > Sporomusales > Sporomusaceae > Sporomusa. The sequence continues at coordinate 1,582 of JAGGAA010000256.1, forward strand.
ATCTGTTTATTGACCCGATTATTTTGCCAGTTAACGTGGCTCAAGAACATGGTGTTGAAGCTTTAGAAACTATTCGCCAAATTAAAATGATTTCCAATCCTCCTCCTAAAACTACTGTTGGTCTTTCCAACATTTCACAAAAAAGCCCGTTTCGTCCGCTTATTAACCGCACCTTTGCTGTAATGGCTATGACTGCTGGTTTGGATTCGGCTATTTGCGATGCTAATGATGAAGCGTTAGTAGATGCGATTGCTACTGCTCGCTTAATCCTTAATCAAGATATTTACTGCGACTCCTACGCTAAGGTGTTCAGACAGCGGTAATACCGCTGGGTTTACGCCAGGAAAGGAGGTCAATGATGTCAACGGTGAAACAACCTACTAAAGATAAAGCTTCTTTCTGCCAGGAAATCGAGGAGAAGTCTCATCAGCCGATCAGTTCATGCTATCATTGCATGAAATGTGCTGGTGGCTGCCCGATAAACTTTGTCATGGAACATAACAATTATGAGATATTACGTATGATCCAGCTAGGAGAAAAGGATAAGGTTTATAAATCCAATACTCCTTGGCTCTGCGTTGGCTGTAAGACTTGCGCCGTAAGGTGTCCGAACGGTATTGACACTTCTAAGGTTATGGATACCATTAAAATGGAAACCATGGCTGAAGATAAAATTCCGGCCAGCCATTACAACATAAAATTATTTTATGAATTGTTTCTTGATTCCATGAAAGGGTTTCCGATAATCGGTGGCGAAGGCCGGGGTTATGAAGTTGGTCTCATGGGACTTTACAAATTCTGTACTGGAGACTTTTTTGCGGACATGAATCTGGGCAAGGAAATGACAAAGCGAGGTAAGATGCCATTTTTGCCTCATAATGCCCTCAAGCGGCGGAAGGGTGAAATCAAGAAAATATTCCAGAGAGCAAAGGAGAAAAAGGCGCCATGAAATTAGGCTATTATCCGGGATGTTCGCTTCATTCTACTGCGGCAGAATATAATATGGCCACTGAGGCTGTATTTGATGCCTTAGATCTTGAATTAGCTGAACTTCCAGAATGGAATTGCTGTGGAGCTACCGCAGGTCACTCTACAGATCGTTTTCTCGCGCTTGCTTTGCCGCTCAGAAATCTTGTCATTGCTGAAGCCGAACAGCAAAAGGAACTAGTTTTGCCTTGTGCTGCTTGCTATAACCTTGTAAAGGCTGCTGATCATTATGTGCGTGAAGGTACTCCGGAAGCTAACGATGCTAACGAAGAACTGAAAAACATAATGGGATCATCCTACAATGGTACAGTCCATGTTACACACCCGCTGGAAGTTATTATGAGAAAAGAAATTGTCGGTAAAGTTAAGCCCCAGGTTAAAAACCCTCTCAAGGGCCTCAAAGTTGTTCCTTATTATGGTTGTCTGCTCACAAGGCCTACTTACGTAGCCTTTGATGATGTTGAGCAACCGCAAGCAATGGATCAGTTAATGAATTTAGCTGGAGCCGACGTGAAGCGGTGGTCATATAAAACTGACTGTTGCGGTGGCAGCTTGACTGTGCCTCGTACTGATGTTGTTTATGAGATAACTAAAAAGTTGGTAACTGAGGCGCAACGAGCAGGGGCTGACGCGATTGTGACTGCGTGCCCTCTATGCCAGATGACTTTGGAAACCAGGCAGAAAGAAATCAAAAATCCTATACCAGTATTTTTCTTCACCGAATTGCTGGGGATTAGTTTTGGTCATCCTCAAGCAAAACAATGGATGAAGAAACATATTATTGATCCTATACCGCTCTTGACATCATTGCACCTGTTGTAACCATTATTAGAGAAACCGGCAGAACTAGTATTAGCGATGTCCGGTTTCTCTGTGGTTATATCAGCTATGTGATGATGGCAAAATATGATATTTTAGCGAAAGGCAGTGAGAGCCATGCAAAAGGATGTGCTCGTTATTGGCGGTGGCATTGCCGGTCTGCAGGCGGCTTGTGTATGGGGAGATCAGGTAAATATTTCCGCTTTGTATTTAGGTGGCAATCTTCATGCATCCAGTACGGTGTTGGGTTCACTTATTACCCGCGCCGCTAATAATCCTCTTGTACATGTTTATACCAACAGTAAGCTGGTTGAGTTACAAGGGGATGTAGGTCACTTCCAGGCTACCATCAGCGATGCCCAAGCCGGCAAGCTCACCCAAAAACTTGTCGTTGGAGCGGTTATTCTGGCAGCCGGTTTCAGCATGTATGACGTCTCCCAAAAAGGCGAATTAGGATACGGGTATTACAAAAATGTTGTTACCAGCTTAGAGTTTGAACATCTCTTATCCGAGAGCCGTTATCGCTCAGACTGTATCAGACGCCCGTCAGACGGCAAATGTGCGGAAAAAATTGCTTTTATACAGTGTGTAGGTTCCCGGGATGTAGTGTCTAAGGGTGAATACTGTTCAGCAATTTGCTGTATGTTTACCGCCAAAGAAGCTATATTGGCTAAAGAATTCGCTCCTAAAACTGACGTTACCGTCTATTATCTTGACTTACGGGCATGCGGCAAAAACTTTGATACCTTTTTATCACGCGCGCAGGAGTTAGGTACTAAATATGTACGTAGCATGATTTCTGAGGTCAAAGAAGATCCGGTAACTGAAAAACTATCAATTAACTATGCTGCGGCTAGTAAACCGGTTAAAGAAGAATTTGACATGGTAGTATTGGCTGCAGGTATACGTCCGTCCACCCGGTTAAAAGAAACTGCTGGAATTTTGCAGGTTCCGCTTAATGAATTCGGTTTTGTTCAGGCAGATCCGCTAGATCCAGTGGTAACTAAGCGTCCTGGCATTTTTTCAGTTGGTGGTACGCAAGGACCGCTTGATGTTCCTGAAACCATGGCCTTGGCAAGTGCAGCAGCTGCTGCCACAACCCAAGCTCTTGGTAAATCGGAAGGTCGTCCGGCTCGTAAACCAGTACCAGAACGTGATATTAGTAAGGAACCTGTTAGGGTTGGTGTGTTCCTGTGCAAAGGCGGCCTAGCTGCCATGGGGGCTGATGTCAATGCTGTGATCGATGCTGCTAAAAAACAGGCAGATGTAACTGTTGTGGAATGTGAACAAGCAGTTTGTCAGCCTGAGGCAATTGCCAAGATGCAGAAATTGATTGCTACACAGGGTCTGAATCGTATTGTTGTTGCACCTTGTGTATTAAAGCATAACTTAAATCTATTCCAAGAAACAGCACAGGCTGCTGGTTTAAATCGGATGCTTGTAGAAATGGCGGCAGTGCCAGTTAAAGATTGGAAAAATAATGCAGATAAAGCTACCAGTGCTGCTGCTCAAATTACTAATCGTGCGGTAAGTGATGTCAAAACATATAAGCCGCTTAAATGGCATGCAGAGCCTGTGATACCTCATGCACTGATTTTAGGTGGCGGAGTTTCTGGTATGGCAGCTGCTGTTGCCTTAGCTGATCGAGGTTATGGCTGTACTATTGTTGAAAAAGCTTCAGTGCTTGGTGGATATGTCCGCGATCTTACCGGTAGTTTAGAGACAGAAGATCTCAAGAAAACCATTGATAATCTGGAAAAGCAAGTTCAGAAGAATGACAAGATTGAGGTTTTACTCAATTCTGAAGCGGTTGAATTTAGTGGTCGCCAGGGTCACTTTATTACCACAGTGGCAACCGGCCAAGGTAAAACAACTAAAAAAGTTGAGCATGGGGTAGTCATTATGGCTACAGGCACTACCACCTATGTTCCGTCCGAATATTTGTATGGTCAGGATCAGCGGGTAATTACCGGTGTTGAGGCTATGCACCGTTTGGCAGACGGACGTTTACCGGCTAAAGGTGAATCTACTTATGTCTTTGTGCAATGTGTGGGCTCCCGTAATGAGGAGCATAAATACTGTAGCCGTACTTGTTGTGGGGAAACAGTCTATGCAGCCACTAAGATTAAAGAGCAAAATCCTGCTGCCAAAGTATATGTTTTGTCACGTGATATCCGGACACCTGGCTATCTTGAGCTGAAATACCGT
>JAGGAA010000257.1 GCA_017889675.1 Bacillota bacterium
GACAACCGGTTTAACAGCCCATCAATTACCTGCATGTCAAGAAAAGACCGGATGTCGCTATCCTCGCTTAAACCAGCTGCTTCAGCTGGCTGAGAAAGTAATCTTTGAAACTTAGACGGTGTATAGACAATAAGTAGCTTTAGTTCTTGTGCCGAATCATTGAATACCTTGTGTCGCGTGTATGGAGACATATGCCTGATATCTCCCGGCTTAAGTGTAAAAGTTTGCCCGTCTATAATCTGTACACCATTGCCGGAAACAACATAGATAACTTGCTCATCCCCAAAATGGAGATGTTCCTCCTGCATCGTATTGGGGTAAAAAGTTACAAGACCAGCGCTCATCCGCTCAACATCCAGATTGTCAGGCTCCACAAACCAAAGAATAGAACCCCATTCAAAAAGCTGCGTCTTCCCTAGTTGATTGATTTTTGGCACGTCCAGTCACCTCACAAATGATTGGTACAATGAAAGCAGAAGCAATGTTCTTTATTACTGAACACTTTCCATCAATAAAGAACATTCAGCTTTATTTTTCAACAAAAACTTACTTATTCCTGCAAACTCTTAACCAAATAAGAAAATTAACTAGGGGCATCGGCAGAACCGCCGATGCCCCTACACACTATTCTTCTATTTAGTATACACTAAACATACTCCCGACATTCTTCCTCACCTAATAATACCCTGAGTGCTCCTTCAGCCAGTGCCTTAAGCTCATCTTCACCCGGGAAAATCATAACAGGCGCGACGAATGAAACATACTTAGTTAGTTTTTCTGTGATATATTGGGAATACGCCATACCACCAGTAATTGCAATGTAATCCACACATCCACAAACAGAGACTGCAGCTGCAGCAATAAAGCGGGCGACCTGATAAATCATGGCGTCATACACCAGTTTTGCCTGACAGTCACCAGCCGCTATGCGCTTTTCCACTGCCCTCGCATCATTAGTCTCAAGATAAGCAACAAGGCCACCCCGCCCGGCAATCAGCTTACTTACCATTTCCTTATCCAGCTTGAGCGAAAATATTAATTCCGCAAATTGCTCAGCCTGTACCGTTCCCGATCGCTCTGGTGAAAAAGGCCCCTCACCGTTCAGCGCATTGTTCACCTCGATAACGTTACCCTTATTATGACACCCCACAGATATACCACCGCCCAAATGAGCAACAATCAGATTAAGGTCTTCATAGTGGCTATTAACGTTTTTAGCCAGCCTACGAGCAATCGCTTTTTGGTTGAGTGCATGAAAAATACTGCGTTTTTTTATCTCGGGCCGACCAGTAATACGCGCAATCGGCATCAATTCATCTACCACGACCGGGTCCACGATGAATGCCGGTTTATCAGCCTCCATGGCTAAGCTCTTTGCTAAAACAGCTCCCAGATTAGAAGCATGTGTACCGTATCGTGCTCCCTGTAAATCTGCCAGCATACTTTCATTTATTGTATAGGTTCCCCCCATTATAGGTTTTAACAGCCCACCCCGCGCGACAAAAGCATCAAACTCATTTAGACCAGTTTCATTGCGCTGAAGTTCTTCTCTGATTTTTTCCAATCGATACAAATACTGGTCATTTACTGAGGTAAATCGGCTTATTTCACTGGCACAGTGACTGAGATTTTTACTCCAGATCTCGGTTGAATCGTTAAATGCGCCTATTTTTGTCGAAGTAGACCCTGGATTTATCGTTAAAATCCTATATGCCATCGTTGTTTTTTCCCCTTTTTCACATTCCCTGGCAATAAATTATTTTCGAGTAGCCTTAATCTTCGCCACAAAATCATAACCCCGTCCAAATGCTTCTTCATTCGCTGCCAAAAGCTTAGGCTTCGATGCAAATTTCTTTGCAAAAGCATTAATAATCGATTCATTTTTTACTATACCAGTTGCAGCTGAAAAAGCTCCCAAAGCCACCATATTGATCATTTTTATACTGCCTAGTTCGTTGGCAATTTCATTAATAGGTACATAATAAGCCTGAATATCATTGCGTTGCACGGTTTTATCAACAAGTGAACTATTAATAACCATAGCTCCGTTTTCCGTTAGTACTGGTTCGAACTTTTCCAATGATGGCACGTTCATTATAATTGCCGCCGACGGTTCACTAACAATTGGTGCGCCTACTTCATCATCACTAATAATGACACCGCAATTAGCCGTTCCGCCCCTCATCTCCGGACCATAGGATGGCATCCATGATACATTTCTATTTTCCATCATTCCTGCATAGGTCAGGAGCTGTCCCATAACCATAACCCCTTGTCCGCCAAACCCAGACATAATTATTTCGTATCTCATTATTTCACCTCCGCACTGTTTTTGTAGACGCCAAGTGGGAATTGCGGCAGCATATTCTCCTCTAACCAACGTTTGGCATTAACTGGTGATAGGCCCCAATTAGTTGGGCAAGCAGCTAGTACTTCTACCATCGCAAAACCCTCGCCGCGGATCTGCGTTTCAAAAGCAGTTTTAATCGCCTTCTTGGCTTTATTCATATTGGCAGGATCGTTTACAGAAACACGGGCAATATATTTCGCCCCATCAAGGGTAGCCAGCATCTCGGATAACCGAATGGGATAACCGGTTGAAGATTGTTGACGACCGAATGGTGATGTTGCCGTAACTTGGTTTACCAGCGTAGTTGGTGCCATTTGTCCACCAGTCATGCCATAGATCGCATTATTAATAAATATCGTCGTTATCTTTTCGCCGCGTGCAGCGGCATGCACTATTTCCGCCATGCCGATCGCAGCAATGTCGCCATCTCCCTGATAGGTAAATACGACTTTATCGGGATGGACCCGTTTAATCCCTGTCGCTACTGCTGGTGCTCTCCCGTGAGCAGCCTCCTGAGCGTCTAGATTAAAATATTTGTCTGCCATAACTGAACAACCAACAGGTACCACACCGATCGTTTTTTTCTGTATCTCTAATTCATCAATCACCTCTGCTACCAAACGATGGGCTAGCCCATGCTGGCAACCTGGGCAATAATGAGTTGGTATATCCACTAATGCTTGTGGCCACGCGAACAAAATCCCCTCCATTGTTATTCACCTCTCTCTGCTTTAAATATTTCAACTATTTTTTCATAGATATCCTTTGAGCTCATTATCATGCCACCAGTGCGTCCTTGGAAATATACTGGTTTTGAACACTTAATGGCAAGATTAACATCTTCCACCATCTGCCCGGTACTAAGTTCTATTGTTAAAACAGCCGACGCATTTGTCACCGCGTTAGCTAATGCTTCTTTTGGGAACGGCCATAAAGTAATTGGTCGAAACAGCCCCACCTTTAAACCAGCGGTCCGTGCCATTTTCATTGCCGAAAATGCAATGCGCGAGGTTATTCCATAGGCAACAAGTATTAGCTCTGCATCGTCAGTATGGCTTGTTTCCCATCGTACCTCCCGCTCTTGAATGACTTGGTACTTTTGCTGCAGTTTCATATTTACTTGTTCTAGCGCCTCAGGCTCAAGATAGAGAGTATTGATATTATTGGGCTTACCTCGTTCTCCCATCCCCGTTGTAGCCCA
>JAGGAA010000025.1 GCA_017889675.1 Bacillota bacterium
CATTTGCAAAATCGGTTTATCGCCGTTTTTAATGCAGATTGCTGCTAGTGCGGTAACCATATTATCTAATTACAGCCTGCTTAGTTATGGAGGAGAGCTGGCTGTAGCGGCATATGGGGTGATTAACAGAGTGGCAATGTTAATACTAATGCCTATATTTGGCATCAGCCAGGGTGTTCAGCCAATTCTTGGATATAACTATGGTGCTAAAAATTATGAGCGTGTAATTGAAGTCGTGAAGCTTGGCACATATGCGGCTACTTTGGTATCAGTAATTGGTTTTGCGGTAACACAACTTTTTTCCATCCAGATTATCCGATTATTTAATGACAATCCAGAGCTCATTGCACTAGGCGCAAAGGGAATTGAAATTTCTTTGATAATGTTGCCGATCATCGGGTTTCAAATCATCGGAGCTAGTTATTTCCAAGCAGCCGGCAAGGCCGGATATGCCATTTTCCTTAGTATGTCACGGCAGGTGATTATCTTAATACCGGCACTTATTATCTTACCCCGTTTTTGGGGTTTAGAGGGAATATGGTTGGCAATGCCGGTAGCGGATGTCATTTCATCACTCGTTACTGGGAGTTTTTTATGGTTGGAACTTCGCAGATTAGCTCCTAAACTATTGGGAAATAATTCTTAAATAAGAACAGCAATTAGCTGCAGGAACTGACCTATAGGGAACGAATACTACCAATACTAGTAATAAAGAAAGGCTGGTAGAAATGAAAAGCAGGTTACTTGTTGCCGTACTTTCCATGGCTGTTTTAATTATGGCGGCTGCGCCGGTTGAGGCGGTCAAACAGAGTGACCAGGAGACAAACCTAACCCAAATGAAAGCAGATGCTAAGAGGGTGGAAAAGCTTCGTCACGGCTATATTACATACGATAAAAACAAAATGTATTATTATTGGTAACGCAGAGTAGTAGAAGGCTAGACCGTAAAGGTCTTAGCCTTTTGTTTTTTATACTCGACAGTGTTAGTAGGCTAGCCAGCTAGTATACAAAATATATTAACAAATTGAATTGGAATAGGCAGGATTTTTAGTGGCGTTTGTGTAAAAAAAGAATATGGATTAATTTTACAAACCAAAATTAAAAAGGAAAGGGCGACACTTATGAACAAATCTATCCATGAGTTAGTAATTGATGGCAGCGATTATGTCGTTAAGCTGCGACGGCATTTTCGGGCCTTTCCAGAGCTTGGTGGCGAAGAGTATGAAACCCAAAAAAAAATTATCGCCGAACTCACAGCAATGGGGTTACAGCCTCGCTTAGCTGCTGGTACAGGGGTTATTGCTGAGATTAAAGGAGGCCAGCAGGGAAAAACGGTTGCCATACGCGCTGATATTGATGCATTGCCTATTCAAGATGAAATTGAGCAGCCTTACCATTCACAGCATGTCGGACGTTGCCATGCTTGCGGCCATGACGGCCATACAGCTATGCTGTTGGGGATTGCGAAGGTATTTAATACAATTAAGGAAGAGTTGCCAGGTACTATCAGGCTGCTGTTTCAGCCAAGTGAGGAAAAATTTCCAGGTGGCGCCTTGGCGATGATTGCTGATGGCGCTGTAGAAGGTGTGGATGCTGTAATTGGTGCGCATTTGTGGCAGCCGCTCGCAATCGGAACCATGGGGCTGACTTATGGACCGATGATGGCTTCTCCTGATGAATTTACTATTACGATAAAGGGCTCTGGCGGCCATGGTTCTATGCCGCATCAGACAATAGATCCTTTGTATGTTGGTGCGCAGATTGTATTGGCATTAAAGACGATTACTGGTAATAATGTGAGTACTAATGAACTTGCAGTATTATCACTAGGGGTATTTAAATCTGGTGACGCTTTTAATATTATACCTGACTCGGCTACTCTCAAGGGAACAGTACGGACATTTTCGCAAAACACCAGGGAGACAATCTTTGCCGCTATTGATAGAATTTGCAGCGGTATTTGTGCGGCAGCAGGGGCTACCTATAACTTAGACAGTTGTTATGGCTTTCCTCCTGTCGTTAATAATCCTGAAGTGGCTAAGGTTGTTGCCCAAGCCGGTGAAACCGTATTGGGTAAGGTGGCTGTTATTGAAATGAAACCAGCAATGGTGGGTGAAGATTTTTCCTATTATCAGCAGCAGGTGCCAAGCTGCTTTATGTGTATTGGTGTCGGTAATAAAGACAAAGGGATTGTCTATCCTCATCACCACCCTAAGTTTGACATGGATGAAAGGGCCTTAAGCAATGGGGTGGAGATTATGGTAGTTTCCGCCTTGAATTTGTTAAAGGCGTAATATTACAAAAAAGGAGGTGTTCACATTGAGTCTGGTTAAAATCATTTTAACGCTTATCCCGTTTATTTGGACAATTGGCATGATTCCCTTTGTCAACCGTGTTAAACCTTTTGTGTTGGGGCTGCCGTTCTTGGCATTTTGGCTAGTTGCTGGAATTATTGTAGCTTTTTTGTGCATCAAAGCTCTTTATACTATTGATTCAAAAAATAATAAAGAGGCGGATTAGCGCCATTAATGAAAGAGGGTACGTAAAATGAGTAACGAGGTAATGGCGCTTATCATTATCTTTGTCTTTGTTGTTGGCGCTACTGTTGTTGGTATGATTCCTGGTATGAAACAAAAAATGAGCTTAGAAGAGTGGGCCGTTGGCGGCCGAAGCTTTGGTCGGTGGTTAAACTGGTTTATTATGGCTGGTGAAATCTATACGGCCTTTGCCTTCCTCGGAGCAAGTGGCTGGGCGTATGCCCGCGGTGGCCCAACCTTTTACATTCTGGGTTATGGTGCATTAGCGTATCTGATAGGGTATTATCTTTTGCCGGGCATTGCAACTGTCGGCAGAAAACATAATCTCTTAACACAACCGGATTTGATTGAAAAGCTGTATGGCAGCAAAGCACTAGGAATATTTACAGCGTGTATTGGTATTGCCTTCTTACTACCTTATCTGCAACTTCAGCTAACTGGTCTAGGTCTTATTATTGAAACTTGTTCTTATGGGCAAATTACTAGAGTACCAGCTATGCTGATTGCTTTTACTATGGTTGCCTTATTTGTATATATTAGTGGTTTAAAGGGCGTTGCAACCACCGCTGCTATCAAAGATGTGATTATGATGGTTGCAGTCGTGTTTTTTGGCTTATATCTGCCGTTTCATTTTTTTGGAAGCCTAGGTGGGATGTTTGAAGCGTTAGAGGCAGCTAAGCCTGGTTTTCTGGCACTGCCTGGCGGTACGAAAAACCTTGATGTAAGTTGGGTTATGTCTACTTTAGTGGTAACAAGTTTGGGATTTTACATGTGGCCACATTTTTCGGCCAACAGCTTTAGTGCTAAAAATAATGATGTATTGCGTCATAATGCCGTATATTTGCCTTTATATCAATTTTCTTTGATTTTTCCGATGTTCATTGGTTTTACGGCATTGCTTGTACTGGTCCCTGCGTTGAAGACACCTGATATGGCATTTATGATTGTTGTGCAACAGGTTTTCCCTGGATGGGCGCTTGGCTTAGTCGGCGGCGCGGGTGCATTGGCGTGTATGATTCCGGCAGCGGACTTACTATTATCGACTTCAATGTTATTTTCCCGTAATGTTTATGGACGTACTATCGGACAAAATACCAGTCCGGAAACGATGGGACAGATAGCCAGAGTTGTTGTGCTTATTCTTACTGCCATAGCATTGGCGTTGGCGATATTCTTACCCAATATGCTTGTTAATCTGCTCTTAACCGGTTACTCGGGTGTTACTCAGTTCTTCCCCATGCTCGTGCTTGGTCTGTGGTGGAAGAAAGCCAGTAAGCTGGGTGCTTTTGCAGGCCTGATAGTAGGTGAGTTGCTTGTTTTCGGTTTGATTCTGGGTAAAATGGACCCGATGCCTTTTGCTGGTTTAAACCTGAATGCCGGATTTGTGGCATTGCTGGCTAATACGGTTATCTTTGTGATCGTAAGTATGTTGACTTGCAATACGAAAGCCGATCAGTCCAGTTCTGCTGTTATTAAGAATTCTTAATTGATAAGATAAGACTTGACTTGTACCAACTCCTTTTGGGCGCCGGTAAAAAGCCTTAGTCGTTCAATCCAGGGAAAGTTATACTTTCCATCTGGAGAACAACTGATAGTAGCCGTCCTTGTGTACGGGCTGCTATTTTTTTAATAAAACAGGCTAGTTAGAGGAAAAATGACAAAGATGGTGAATATACTTTGCAAGCATTTGAACAAGAGGAGCGATAAAAACAGTTTATCAGAAAAACCATTTTTTTTAGCAGGAATACAGCCAGCTTTGGAGAACAAAGTTTAATGATTAGCTTTGTAGTATTTCCAGTTCAAGTGTTTTATTATTAAAAAGAAGCTAATAGGAGGATACTTATGTGGACTGTAGTATACATAGCTTCTAATCGGGCACAGGCCGAAAAATTTAAAAACGTACTGTGTAATGAAGGGGTGCTCGCCGATATACGCCCGGCGGGACTTGTTTCTGCCTTAGGCGATGGCTTGTATGAAATTTTGGTTTTAGAATCAGAAGCCGATGAAGCACATGCTATTTTATGTCAACACGTAATTCGCTAAGCAATGATCGATTGAAGGAGTGATAGTTTTGTTGAAAAAAACCAAGATTGTTTGTACGGTAGGTCCGAGCACTGATAAACCAGGTGTTTTAGAGTCAATGATGGAAACAGGCATGAATGTTGCCCGGTTTAATTTTTCTCACGGTTCACATGAAGAGCATGCCAAGCGAATTGCCAGAGTAAGAGAAGCGGCTAACAACGTCAAGAAACCAATTGCTTTGATGCTTGATACCAAGGGTCCAGAAATGCGGTTAGGATTGTTTGCAGAAGGCAAAGTGTATTTAGATAAAGGGCAAAAGTTTGTGCTGACAGGCCGTGAGGTGGTCGGTACCAAAGAAAAGGCCTCTGTTAATCATAAGTATCTCCCACAGGAGGTTGCGGCAGGGCAGACCATCCTTATCTCTGATGGTCTGGTAAGTCTGCATATCGATGCCGTTGAAGGCGATGACATTATTACTACTGTCAATAACAGTGGCCCAATTAGTGATCGTAAGCGGGTTGCTGCACCAGGAGTTGCTGTTAATTTACCGCCTCTGTCTGGGCAGGATGTGGCAGATATTCAGTTTGGGATTGCAAATCAAATGGATTTTATTGCTGCTTCCTTCATCCAGCGGGCAGCCGATGTATTAGCTATTCGCAAAATATTGGAAGATGGCAATTATTCGATGGATATTATACCGAAGATTGAAAATGCTGAGGGTGTCAAAAATATTGATGAAATTATCAAAGTAGCAGATGGACTTATGGTGGCCCGAGGGGATCTCGGAGTGGAAATTCCGGCTGAGGAAGTGCCACTTGTCCAGAAAATGCTGATACAAAAATGTAATAAGGCAGGCAAGCCTGTTATTACCGCGACGCAAATGCTGGAGTCGATGATGTCCAATCCACGTCCTACTCGGGCAGAAGCCAGCGATATTGCTAATGCCATTTTTGATGGCTCTGATGCGATTATGCTTAGTGGTGAAACAGCTTCAGGTCAATACCCGCTGGAAGCCGTGCAAACTATGGCTCGTATTGCTGTTCGTACGGAAACTTCCCTGCAGCTTAGCGATATTTTAATCGGCAAAGGGATTCAACTGCAGCGGACTACGACAGATGCGATCAGCCATGCTACAGCGCAAATATCACATGAACTGGGCGCGGCGGCTATTTTGACTTCAACCCAGTCGGGCTATACTGCACGAATGGTATCCAAATATCGTCCGCAGTCTACGATTGTAGCTGTTACACCCAGCGCTAAAACAGTACGAAGAATGTTGCTGTTATGGGGCGTTTACCCCATTCTGGGACCTAGCTTCAATAATACAGATGAAATGGTGCAAAGCGCAGTATCAACTTCACTACAAGCTGGGGTTGTTAAAGATGGCGATTTAGTTGTCGTTACGGCTGGTGTGCCTGCCGGACTGTCAGGCACAACCAATATGATCAGGGTTCATATTGTTGGTAATATTCTGATGCGTGGTACCGGAATTGGTCAACGAGCAGTTACTGGTCAAATCGTTGTGGTTACCTCAATTAAAGACATTACAACTAAGTTTAAAGCAGGAGATATCTTAGTTGTAAATAGTGTTGATGAAGAAATTGCCCCTTATGCTGCCAAAGCGGCCGCTATCATTGCGGAAGAGGGTGGTTTGACGTCGCACGCTGCTATCGTTGGAGTAAGCTTTGGTATGCCGGTGCTTGTCGGTGTGGACGGTGCTACTGAGTGTTTGCAGGATGGTGCAATAGTTACTGTGGACGCTTCCCGCGGTATTGTATATCAGGGAGAAATTAATGCTAGATAGGGGAACCCTTTATGGCAGTATGGTTGATAGTGCTTACCGGGATACTATGCGCAGTCGCTTGGTGGTTGTACACTAGGCGGCTTGTTCGGCAATTTACGCATATTGAATCGCAATTGAGTAAACTTACGCAACAGCAGCAAATTGATAGAGTGGCTGGTAAAGCCGTTATGCGCCAGCTTTATAAAATTTTGCATACCAGTTTGACTGACGGTCAAGCAGCTGACACTTATCGGGCGCTGGACTTATTAAAGTTAGCATTAGGTCACGGTCTAGGCAGGGACGGAGAACCAGCACGACTGACTTCGGTTGTTTATTTAGCCTTGCGCACTAACAGGCTTGATGCGGCTGGTCATTGCATTGATGCATTTCGTCCATTGCTAAAAAACATGACAGAAATGGAGCTGCCGACTGCTATTGAACAGCTGGCCCTGATTGCAGTTATGAGCTTGAAACAACGCCAGAACTTTTTGGCAGCGAGGGCAGTGGAACTTATTTTTTTCGGCATTGGGATTTCTGATGATGCCGTTCGCACGGCTGTTAGCAGGGCTATACGGCTAGCTGGGTTAACTGCTTTACGCCGGCAAGACATCGGTCTTGTTCGTGAAATCCAGGCAAAGATAGTCAGTTGGCTAGCAGCTGAACCAATCGACAGTCCCATACACGAACAAGTAGCCTGGGTATTAACAGCGTGGCTTCATCAGGTAGTTAAAGCCGGTAATGTTCCTATGTTTGAGCTAGTAACGCAATATATTGACCAACTGACTGAAAAGAAAATTTTGTCAGAGAAAGCATTGGCAAGTATTATTGTTGAATGTGCTCATTTATCAGGGATGGATAGTCTCAATCCCTGTAGTCAATTAAGTGGGCAGATAGCCATGTTCAGCCTAGAATTAGCAGTGGAGATTCGAAGTATTAGCATTTGGCGGCAATCACTTGACGGGGTAATGCAAGCAGCCAGGTTGACTGTAAACCAGCGAAGTTTGACGGAAAGTTTTACTGTTATTTATCCGCTTTTCGAGATAGGACGCCGATTGTTAGCGGCTGAACTCACTGCTGCTCCTAGACAGGATTTATTTCGTCAAAAGGCGCTCTATATACTGATACGTGAATGCCTGCAATTGGTAGAATTTGTGGCAAGACAAAATTTTACTACAACCATAGCAGATATTATTGAGCAGATATATCAGGAATGGATTAAGCGCCAAGCCTATGCAGGTCAACACAAATCCATAAAGCGATTTTGCCAACTGTTATTCCTCTATTGCACACGGATTAAACGCCGTCAAAAGGGTATAATAGCTGAAGCAGGAGGCTTTAATGATAAGAGTGTCATTAGCGCAGTTAATCACGAGCATTTGAAACAACTCGGTTATTTATACTAAACTCAAAAGGGCTGTGAAAAACGTAGTGCTACGTTTTTCACAGCCCTTTAAACTATAGGTGCAATAAAATATATACAACGTGTTAAAAGCTTTTGCATCACCTACCTGCGCCTGCAAACTTCTTTACCGCGGAATATATAGTAAATTATATCTTCGCACGCAATCTCTTCTTATTGGGAAATGAACCAGTAAATAATAACCCGAGCAAGGGGATGTGGCTGCCTAATTTAGTGATGCTCCAAGCTAAAGCAGTACTAAAAACAAGTGTTATTAAATAAAAAGCGACAGTAATCAGCGGCGTTAATGCTTGGGATAGGTGATTCAATTCAGTAATTAAATAGTACATTACCAGTGGATGGACAAGATAAATCAGATACGAATATGTACCTAGCTGCTGTAACCCAGCGCTAAGCCATTTAGGTAATGGGTTAGTAAAGGCTTTAAACCAGAATAAAGTTGCACTAACAGTATAGAGCACACCTAGTGGGCTGAGCTGGTGAACGATATTAACTGCCTCTTCCAGTGTGTAGTGATTATGATAGACAAGGTAGTAATACTGGGACAGCATTCCGGTTAAGGTAAGGATAAAACAGGCAGTCATTCGTCTGGTGTTTTGTTCAAGGATTGTGAGAAACTGTGAATAGCGTTCAGCACAAATGCCACCAAGTAGGAAGATAAATAGATAATGTAAGACCCAATAGCTCATGCGATGCTGAATGACTACGTTAAGATAGTGATTAGCATAGGTTGCGGTAAGTAGATAACTGGAATAATAATTAAAAGCAATTTGCCCTAATAATAGGCTGAGCAGTCCAACCATCGGGGCTTTAAGAAGCCAGCGAACAAGCTGGCGCCATAAGGGCATAAGCGCATAAAACCAAATTAAAATTACTAAAAAGTATAACTGGTACGATGCCAACCCAAAGAGAAAATATTTATATACAAGTGGAGTATGCCAGAGGTTGGTGTCGCCGCTTATCCAGGTATAATGAAGCATATACAGGAGAGACCAAGCTAAATAGGGCAACAATACAGCTCTAATGCGTCTGTATATAAAGGTTGGGTAGCTGAAATCTTTTTGGAGCGGCTGGCTGATAAATAAGCCAAAAGCTGATACAAAGAAAAATATTGGTACACTAAATCGGGTAACTATTTCATAGAGCGCAAATAAATGCGGATTTACAGCCGGGTATGTCAGCGAAAAAGCACCTGTATGAATGCCCAGTACGCCGAGCATAGATATACCGCGGATATAATCCAAAGCAATGATGCGTTGGTTGGCCATAGTAGTTTCGTGCTCCTTTGATGCATATAAATAATAAGAACCATCATTAATTATAGGATGATTCTAGTCTGGCTGCAATAACCTTTTAGATAAAAGGTTTGAACACAAATAAAGCTGGTCTTACTAAAAAAGAGTAAAAAAATTTAAAGCAGCAGGAAATCGGTAAATATTGCATAATTTGTATAAATAATAGTCTAACTATAATAATAGTTTATAAGGGAGATTTTTGTATGATAGACAATGAGTGTCAGCGGAAATAAATTAGTCCGCATTAAAATGCAGAGGCGCAGACGGTTGTCTTAGCTGCAAAGTTTTCGTTATGAGTGAACTCGTTTCAGCAGAGCTGAAACATCGGGGGTTCAGGTGGAGAGTCTACTCCACCTGAACTGACGCCGCCTGTAGAGGCGGGAGTCTTGACTAGAAGGCGGCGTAATCTCGGTTAGGGTTGCTAAACAACTAATACCTAGCTGCACCGCGCTGAAGACAGCCGACCTCCCGACCGTACAACTAGGAAAACCCGAGGATTTTGAAAAAGCGGATTATGAAGCAGTAACTATTGATGGTGTCGAAGTCTATGCCCATAGTTCGATTATCAATTATAATGACCAAATTCCCTTACATGTAGATACCGAAACCACGTTGTTTGGCAAACGGCTGGCCATGTATGGTATGCCGCTTCCTACCCAAAGCTGTGGTGACTGCTCGTCATGTTAATTAAAAAAGCTGCTGGAGGCCAAATGCTTCCAGCAGCTTTTTTCTACTTTACTTTAAATTAGTTGCACAGCTTGAACAACCACCGTCTTTTTCTTGCATTGCCTCTTCCAGCCGTCCGTTGTTAAACAAAATCATTTCGGCTATGGCCATCGGCATAACCTCAGTTAAGAGCACTTCCATTGCGTTGTGCATGGCTTGCTTTTGATCTCTGTGACTTAGCGCGGTGGTGAGCTTTTCTTCAATTGGCTCACGATAGGTAGTTAGCCAGCGTTGGTAGTGGGCAAGCAATGAAGGTCCATCAAAGTACATAAGAACACATCCTTTGTTTTTATATATATATTCCGCATTATAGAATTTTACAGACGCAGGCAAGTGGGGGATTGACACCACACCCGCCTGCGGAGCTTTAATGCGTTGTATACAGATTAAGATTGACGAGTTAGATTGAGCGATAATATTTTTGTCAGGTGTGCCAGCGAATAGCATTCAAACATGGCACAATATTTGGCAAACAGCGGTAAAGCACTGTTTTGAGGCCAGCGTTCTTTAGGTTGGGTATTGAGCCACAAAACACGTTTCACCTTTTTGCTGATTATAGATAATTGACTTGCCGTTTCTAGCGGTGCTAAGGTGTTAGCATCACTAATAATAAACAGTAGTGTCGAAGGAGTAAGTAATTGCTTATGCTTTTCTTCTAGGCTTGACAAGGCAACAAATAAATTGGTACCTTGTCCCATTTGCGAAGAATTGGCTATCAATTTTTCGGTAACCTGAGCAAAGTCAGCACCATAGCGAAAATAGTCAGTTACCTTCTCCAGATCAGTGGCAAAGATAAAGCTTTCAATATTTTTTGCAACACTAGATAAACCAAACAGCAGCGGGAGGGTAAACCGAACATATTTTGTCATCGAAGCTGATACATCGCAAACAACAACAATATTAGGTTTATGAATTTTTTTTGTTTTATACTTTAAGGAAATCATTATGCCGCCATAACGCATATTACGGCGGATGCTTTTGCGAATGTCAATAAGCTTGCGCCGACCGGTCATACGAAAGCGACGGGAGATACGGGTTGTTAATCGGCTGGCCAACCGTTTGATTAGAGCCGTAACTTGCGGGATTTCGTGTTCGGCAATATCCTGCATGTTTTTATAGAGAAGTGGGTTACCACCGGTACCGCCAAGCCCTGCCGCTGAGTCTACGACATGGTCAAGCTCATCATGTCCTAGCAATTGACGGCGGGCAGCAGCTAGCTGAGCTAAATCTTCTGGCGATAACTGCCGTTGCCAGAAGGAAAGTGAACTCTTAAGCAGGTTTTCGACCACTGGCTGGAAGGATTCTTTGACATTATTCCCTGTCGATGTTTTTTCTAAGAAATCCTGCAGCCGCTGCTTTTCTTGTTCAGGTAATTGTTTATAGACATCTTTAAGGTCATCAGGGATTTCCAGAGGACGTCCCTGGAAAACAAGTTCTTCTTCGGCCTGTTTGGTTTGTTCCAGGTCAAGCTGTTGTTTGGAATCCCAGGCAGCTTGCTGCTCTTGTTTGGCTTCAGGCGGCACAAAGAACAGGTTGAAAGCCTGATTAAAGGCGGTTTGATCTTCTGCATGTTTTACTAGGGTGCTTTTTAAGGCTGCTCGGAATTCATCTTGATCAAAATTATCAATGATTGTTAGGCTATCGACAGCATCAATGGTTTCAGCAGTGCTGATTCGGACTCCTAGCTGGCGCAAGATTTGAATAAACCCGACAATGTTATCAGCAAGCGAATTCAAGATAAATCAGCCCTCACAGCTTGCCGTGCTATGGCAAAGACAAGCTTGGTTTTTAGTGGCGGTTGCTTGCTTGACTGCCGCGCAGAGTCCGTCTACGCCCAAATCTTTTTGAAATGCCAGCATATCATCGCGGTTTTTTAATAGCAAGCCCATCGTTTGTTTTACTAATGTAGAGTCCAGGTAATCAGCATGCATAGCAATAAGTGATCTTGTCCAATCCAGCGTTTCGGCAATAGAGGGCTGCTTATTGAGTGTCAGACTATGCCTTAGGTGATTGACAGCAGTGGCAATTTGCAAGGCCAGCTTTTCTGTCGCTTCAGGGATTTTAGTGCGAATAATATTGATTTCTTTGTCAATTGAGGGATAATCAATATAAAGATAAACACAACGACGGCGTAAGCCTTCGGAAAGCTCACGATCATGATTACTTGTCAATATTACGATAGGAATATGTTTAGCTTTGACGGTACCGAGCTCAGGAATGGATATTTGAAAGTCTGATAGAATTTCAAAAAGAAAGGCTTCAAACTCTTCGTCGGTTTTATCAATTTCATCAATGAGCAATACTGCGCGTTTTTCAGCCCGAATGGCTTTTAGCAGGGGACGTTCCAATAGGTATTCTGGAGAAAAAACATCATGTTCAGAAATATCTTGGGAAATAGTATCGCGGCTCATTTGAATTTTAATTAATTGGCGCTGATAATTCCATTCATATAAGGCTTTGTTTTCATCCAAGCCTTCATAGCATTGCAGCCGAATGAGCTCAGTGTTAAATGCGTTACTTAGGACTTTGGCTATTTCAGTTTTACCAACACCAGGCGCTCCTTCAATTAATAATGGCTTTTCCAGTTTTAGGGCTAGATAAATAGTGGTTAACAGTTCTTTATCGCTGATATACCCTTGCGCTTCAAAAGCAATTTTTAATTCTGCAGTGGTAAGCGTTTTTAATTGATCGTCCATAAGGTATTCTCCTATCTTATTAAAAGGTATTGCTTTAATTTTACAGCATATTGATAATAATTGACAAGAGAAAACAGTTCTTTTTTAAAAAACAAAAGTTACTCAGTGGGAGTAACTTTTGTTTGCGTCTGATAATAAAATATAGAAGTTATAAGGGTATGCCAATAAAAGAGCCACTTCTGAACGGCGTATTTTCAACTAACTGGCTTGGTAAGATATCAAAATGCTTAAAAAACTTCTTTGCGCCGATGTAGGCGCCTTTGGATGCATAACGTACGGGAAAGGTATTAGGCTTTAAGTCTTCTGTTGGCAAGATGCCGAGTGCCCGGTTTTCTGCATCATAACCCAGCATGCAAAAGTTGTTGTTTTCTAAGAGCTGGGTGGCATTTTTGTTAAAAACAATGCGGCCATTAGGACGCACTTCCACGGCAGGGTGGTCATTTTTAGGCAAGCGGGTGCGATGCGGTTCAAACAAAGTAAAAGAACAATCTTTTTCTTCACTCATGATGCTCACTCCTTAGAAAGTTAGTATTTAATAAAAAGTATGCTCAAATTAACAAAACTATAAACATTATTTTGAAAAAAATATACTGTTTTTGATAAATTTTATTGTTAATCAGAGGAAAGCAGGAATTTTATAAACTTGGGCATAATTTATGTTAGTGAGGCTTTAGTTAATGGTAGTCAGGTACTATTACCGAAAGTCGAGAAAGCAGAGGGGGATTATAATGAATCAAACATGGTTTAAAATACTAGCAGTTATGATTGCTGGCAGTATGTTTAAGTATGTTGTTTTCAGTACGTTAGCCTGGGTGGTTATTGATTTGGCCGTGCTAGGAGTGTCTTATTTGTTTTTACGGCGCGATCCTTTTACAGATATGAAACCTTCTATGCTATTTCTTGGCGGGTTAACGGTCGTCAATGTATTGGTTGACTTAGGGATAATTGGTGGTATGATAGGCAATCTTGTTCTGTTGGCACTATTAGCCTATATGATGTTTGGACGTGGCTACAATCACCGTCGGCGTAGATAATAGAAAAAATCATGTCAAATAATCGGATGATTACAAGAGCGGCACTATTGTTGGCGCTTACCTTGCTTTTTCAGTCACTACGACTACTCATTCCTTTACCACCATTTTTATCTACCTTTATTATTGGAAGCTTGGTAAACGCTTCTTTGCTTATTGCTGCGGAAAAGGCAGGATTATGGCCAGCACTCATTATTGCCGCAGTTGCACCCGTGGTAGCCTATTTTCAATTATTGCTGCCATTACCGGTGTTTATTATTCCTGTTGCCTTAGGCAATGCCGCTTATATTTGTTTGTTTTTGGTTGCGAGTAAGTGGGGGCATACTTCGGGTACTGTTTTAGCAACGCTGGGTAAAACGGGATTTTTGTATGTAGGCTTTACCTGGCTGCTGACCTTTATTGCCATTCCTCCCAAATTGGCTGCAGGGATAATGCTTACTATGAGTTGGCCGCAATTAATCACTGGTATTCTGGGCGGTTTGTTGGCCTCACTGATAGTTAAACGCATTCGCTAAGCATTCCACCATCGGAGTGCTCTTTTTTCTTAAAAGATTGTTTTGTTTTAAAGCAGGATTTTTATGCTAAGATGGCAAAACATTTATAACTGAAAGATAATATTTTATATATTGCTATTTTTCCAAATTTAGGCCTGTTGCAAGGGAGGATTTCGGATGCCTGTTTATCATGGCTTAACCTTGGCCGACATTGTTAATGTTAAAGTCTTGCAGGAAATTCAGGACAAATTTTCTGACGCTACTGGTTTGGCTGCTGTAATTGTGGATAGTGCCGGGCAGCCAGTTACGACCCCAAGCAATTTTACCAGGCTTTGCGATTTAATTCGCTCAACGCCGCAGGGACTGTCCCGGTGTATGGGCTCTGATGATTGCGGGGGGAGAATGGCAGCTAGTCAGTTATGCCCATCGGTGTATCGATGTCATGCTGGGCTTATCGATTTAGGGGCACCTATTAGTATCAATCAGCAACACTTAGGAGGTTTCTTGGCAGGCCAAGTGATATTGCCTGAAGATGGTGGAAATATCGCGAATGAAGTGTTAAACGGAGTAGCTGATTTAAACCTTGATCAAGTAGCGATACTGGACATGTTGGCAGAGATCCGGGTGGTTCCCGAAGAAAGGGCTAAAGCAGCAGCTGATTTGCTCTATATCATGACAAATTACATTGTAGAAATTGCGATGGCTAATATTGCGCAAAAGCAGCTAATGGATGAATTGAAGGCAAAGGCTGATCTGGAAAAGGTGTTGCGGGAAACGGAATTAAAGGCCTTGCAGTCGCAAGTCAATCCGCATTTTTTGTTTAATACCTTAAATACCATTGCCCGCCTTGCCTTATTGGAGGAAGCGCCTCGTACGCAAGAAGTGGTCTATGCCTTGTCAGATTTATTACGCAACAACCTGCGCAATATTGACGAAATGGTAACTGTTGACGAGGAAGTTCAATATATAAAAAACTACTTGCTTATTCAAAAAATGCGCTTCGGTGATCGAATTCAAGCCACAATTAAGATTCCAGAGCTATTGCTGGAACAGAAAATCCCAGTTATGACCTTGCAGCCTTTAGTAGAAAATGCTATCATTCATGGCCTTGAACCTAAACGGGGCGGTGGCAATATTCATATTTCAGGCGGTATCCATGGAAATCAATATGAACTAAGCATAACCGATACAGGCGTTGGTGTTACCAATAGCCAAATTGAGCGGATTTTCCGTAATGAAAAGCGGGTTGTAGGTAAGGGGCAAACTACTGGTTTAGGAATCATTAATGTTCACAAACGTATTCAACACTATTTTGGATCACAATGTGGACTTGCTATTAGTGGGGAACAAGACCGGGGAACGACCGTGAAAATTGCCCTACCTTATGAATTTATCACCCAAGAGACTAGAATCTAAAAAACAGTAAACATATGGAGGATTATATGAGCGAACACAATCAGGTACAGGGTACTGCTAATGATTTGGCAGCACAACATTTTAAAGCAGGCTATAATTGTGCCGAATCAGTTGTTAGAGCTTTTCGGGACTTCTATAACTTAGATATTTCTGATGAAGCACTAAAAATGGCATCAGGCTTTGGTGGCGGTCTAGGACATGCTGGTTGCATGTGTGGAGCACTTTCAGGAGCCACGATGGTACTAGGAATGCTGCAAGGACGGACTAATAAGGAACAGAGCCGCGGACCTATTTATGGTAGCGCTCAGGAGTTTCATGACATTTTTACTAAGCAATTTGGCGCTACCTGTTGCCGGGTACTTAACCCTCATGAATTTGGCAGTCAAGAACAGCGGCGTACTTGTTTTAAACTAACTAGTACTACTGCTGAGATATTGCTAAAATATCTTCAGGACAAACAATTGGTACCAGCAAAATAAGTAAGAAAACCGCTAGCGCGGCCTTTTAATCTTCAGCCAAAAAATAGTAATGCTCTAGTCCACGATACCGTTATTTCTTTGCGTACTTTGAATACCTTGCGGTAACAATCCTTAAAATGGGATGGGCTTGACTTTTGGCTAGTTCTTTGGATTTGCACACATCAGATATTTGGTCAATCGAATACAAGGTGAGAGCCTGTTACTTTTGGCATTGCCCCAAAAGTAACAAAAGGTCTAGGCCCCAAGCCTCCAAAAGCTGAAAAGCCAGGCGGTATTCCTAAAATCCGTAAACT
>JAGGAA010000004.1 GCA_017889675.1 Bacillota bacterium
TATAAATTAGTATAGCCAGACAATTTTAGAATTCCTTTAGAAAATAGTGGTAAGTGATAAGATATAGACTAAATATATTTCAAATAATTACATGCGATAATAAAATAAATCTGCATATGAAAGTCAAAGAGGTAAATACCTATAATGGGTTATATAAATTTTGGTGACTATAGGAGGAGTGCGCTTTGGCAGCAAAGGTGATTCCATTTCCTACTCAATCTGAACCTAATTTAACGGAAATAGAGATTCTTATTCGGGAATGGCTATTCAATATATCAGAAGAACATGATTTCATTGAGCATGTTGCGACACGGATGATGAGTTTTATTAGTAACTATGCCAACAAATGGTTTGAACCTACCTTCAACTTAGCAGTACCACCAACTTTGACACTGGAAGAGCGGAAAACACTTGTGGTTTCCATTGAAACCGGTGTTGACGATACAGCCAAGCAGGTACAAGAAATGGTTAACAAGATAATCGTAGAACGATTTTTCCTTGAGGTAGAAATGTACGAAAGTAGGGAAAAAAGTAAATTAGTATGCCCTAAGCGGTAAGTGAAACAAGCATAAGAGGAAAGCATTTGTAGTGCGATTGCCTACAGATGCTTATTTTTTTTTTTTTGATGGTTTAGAGTCGAATTCTAGGGCATGTTTTCCCGATAGTAGTCATAGTTATAAGTTAGAGATTTGCCTGCAACCATACATTTTTGTCACATAAAAATTAGTGCAGGCATATATATAATTAGAATATACAAAGGGGGGAATCTGCATGGACGATAGAGCCTATAAAGAGTGTACTCTTGGCATTGAAACCGGAACTATTATCGTGCGTCAAATCGTGGGGGAAAAAGAAAAACAAAAAGCATTGGATATTCACGTGGTTGTTCCGGAAAGAAAACCTTCCATTGAACAAATTATTGATGTATTTGTTAAAGAAGTAGAAGTATGCAGTGTTGACGTAATTACCGATAAAGTTATTGTTCGGGGTGAGTTTGAGGTTAAAGCCATTTATGTCGCGGATTTGCCTGAACAACCTGTTCTTGCCGTAGAAATCAAGCATTACAAATGGACTCTTGATATTGATATTCCAGGCGCCCGCCGGGGGATGGATGCTGAGGCTAGCGTTGTTGTTGAGTTTGTGGATTATGATGTTGAACACCATCACCGTGCTTATAAATACAAAAATTTTGAGCCTCTAGACGATCACGATCACGATCACGATGATTGCCACGATCACGATGACGATCATGATCACGATGATTGCCACGATCACGATGACTGTCATGATCACGATGACTGTCATGATCACGATGATTGCCACGACCATGACCATCACCATCACCGCCACTGCCGGGAGTTTGATGTATCAGTTATCTTGAAAGTTACCGCCAAAGTTATGACTGATCGGGAAGTTACTATTGGAACAGGAACTATGCCAACTACACCCAAAGGATAGGTTTGTTGAGGGGTATTAATGGAGAGGGGGGGAAACGATGGACGATACAACAAGAGCAGCCTCAGGCTCAAGTAATACTTCAGGCATGACAGTGAAAACAGTTGCCGGCGTAACTACTGTCGATAGTGCTGAACTGGAATGCGGCTGCCCAGAACCAGGTCCGGAGACAATTGAGGTAGAACAAGTTCTAGGTGCTGAAATGGCTCAACGGGTTGTGGAATTGGATTTGTTTGTTCCGGCAGAGAAGCCGGATATTGAACAAGTGGTTGATGTATATGTAAAAGAACTGGAAATTAACAAAGTTGATGTTATTCCAGACAAGGTCATTGTGCGCGGTGAATTAGAGGTAAAGGTAATGTATGTTGCCGATTTACCCAATCAGCCGGTACATGCGTTTGAAAAAAGACACATCCGCTGGACACGGGATATTGTGATTGATGGTGCGGAACCTGATATGAAGGCAACTGCTGATGCAACTGTGGAATTTGTTGACTATGATTTCCACTGTCATCATGACAGGCGCAAGGTGCACATTACTATTGTACTTAAAGTCTGGGCGCGCGTAGTTACTACCACCGAGATGGATGTATTTGCATTAAGTCCTGTCGACGAAATTGGTGTGGTCGAAAGCACTACATCAACAGATAAAGTCAGCGCTAGCCAGTTTACGGATGAAAATGTATCTGCTTCAGAAACTGGTGGTGGAAACATAGCAGGGTTTGGTGAACAAAATGTTATCGTTACCGGTCCAATGACACCGACCGCCGGCACAGCCACCAGTGTCAGCGGAACGGTAACAGTAACAGGCAATACGGTTAATATCAGAAGCGGACCTGGCACCAATTTTCCAGTTGTAACCAAGGTTAAAAAAGGTACGACGCTAACTGTCAAAGAACAGGCTTTTGGTTGGTATAAAGTAGTGCTTACTGACGGTGCTACTACTGGCTGGATCGCTAGTTGGCTGGTAAATAGCACTGCGGTTAATGCAAAAGGTTGAGAATAGCGACCCAGGGACGGTAATAATCCCTGGGTATTGTTTTATATGGCGGCTACTCACACAAAAATCCCGGAGGCGCTAAGCTACCGGGATTTTTGGTGAGTGGGTATAGGAGGTGGCCTAATGTATCGGGCACTAAAATATATCGGTCCGGTGGGGCTGGGAGCGACATCTCCGCAACTATTTTGTGCCGAAAATGATTGTGGGGAAGTAAAAGTATGTGTTGTTAAGTTATCGACCAACCGTCTTGGAACCAAGGTTCTGGTAAATGAGCTGTTGGCCGCTCATTTTGGTGATTGGCTAAAGCTCTGCTTTCCGCCAGGGGGACCTATTTACATTTCCCCGGAAGTACTGGGCAGTAGCCGGCGATTAACTGCTGCCGCCGTACTGCCAGGTTGGCACTTTGGGTGTGAGTATTTGCAAGGAGTTGGCTATGTAAACAAATACAATCTGCATCAGGCAGTAAATAAAGAACAAATGGCGGGCGTTATGCTGTTTGACCATTTGTTCCATAATCCCGACCGGACGGAAAATAGAAAAAATCTGCTCATTCGCAAAGAACGTGACGGCTATAAGCTTTATGCCATTGATAATTCTCATTTGTTTCGTCGTGGCAAATGGACAATTGCTATGCTGGAGGAGTTAGCTGACACTATTACAGTAAATCATCGCCGTTCCTATGGCGTGCTTTTAAAATATTATCTAAGGCCAGCGCAATTATTTAAGTATGCTGCGGCCGTTAAGAATATTGAAGATGCAAAAATTACTCTGTTTGTTGAGGGCATTCCCGAAGAGTGGCTGCCTGATAAGGCGGAGCGGCAGGCTTTGCTTGAATTTCTTGTTATCAGGCGTGATAAAGCCTGCTGGGTGGCAGAACAATTAAGTCAGTTAATCCCGAATATACATCGGAGTGCCGATATTTATTAAGGTGAAAATCTCTTCGGCATGTGCATTATGCATCCGGATACAACCGTTAGAAACCATTTGACCAATTAGCCAGGGGGAGTTTGTGCCATGCAGGCCATAGGCATCATAATTGAGGCCCATCCAGCGTGTTCCCAGTACCCCGCCCGGGTTGGTAATTTTGGTGGCAATGGCATAATTGCCGGTAGGTGTGGGGGTTGACGGCTTGCCGATGGCAACTGGATACTGCCGGACCGGGTTGTTACCATCAAATAAGGTTAGATGGCGTTGGGATTTGACTAGGAGAATATTAGCTCTGGGTAGTGTTAAGCTGACTCTGTCAGTGCAAGGGATCGGTGTTACGTCCATGTTGGTAGCAGAAAGCTTTTGGCAGTAGGAGATGTAGCTTTCCCCTTCAGCCAGTTTGATTGTTTTTAATGACTCGGGTAAATAGATCCTTCTAATATTCATAGATGCTTCGACCTCCGTTTTCTCCCATTTTTCTGCTTTATTGTATTCATGAGCAGACAAAATGGTTAGTAAAACCTATTGAATAAAACTTATACAATTTTGGCAAAAATAGGAATAAAGAATAAATGGGAGAGTTATGCTAGGATGAATGATGCAATAGGTAGTTTGCTTATCATTGGTGGTCATGAAGATAAAGTAGGCGAGTGCTTGATCTTGCGCCGTTTTATTGATATGGCTGGTGGTCGGAATAGCCGGATTGTAGTGATTGCTACTGCCACCGGCCAGCCCCGCATTGTGGGTAATGAATATCGGGAACTATTTTCTGAACTGGGGGCGGCAGTGGTAACCATTGTGGCTGTTGCTGACAGAGAAACGGCAAACCAAAAAGAACAGGCTGAGGTTATTAAGCAGGCTACCGGCATATTTTTCACTGGTGGCGACCAATTGCGGTTTACCAGTATTCTCGGTGGATCGGCAGTTGACGCCGCCATTCGTGCTGCTTTTCGACAAGGGGCTGTTATTGCCGGGACTAGTGCCGGGGCGGCTGTTATGAGTGAAACTATGATTGTGGCTGGTAACTCTAATGATGCTCCCAAAAAATCGTCCCTAATCATGGCTCAGGGTATGGGGCTTTTGGCAGAGGGGGTAGTTGATCAACATTTTGCCCAACGCGGACGAATTAACCGGCTTCTGGAAGCAGTAGCCCAGAACCCGCATGTTTTAGGAATTGGCATTGACGAAGATACGGCCCTTGTTGTTGGCCCTGACCGACTTTGTCAGGTGATTGGGTCCCAGACAGTGACGATTATTGACGGGAAGAGTATTATTTATTCCAACATTTCTGAGTCTACCCGCTGTGAGCCGTTAGCCATATCTAATGTGCTATTACATATTTTACCTTCAGGATTTGGTTTTGATTTAAATCTAAGGCTGCCGCTGCAACTTGCTACTAACTAGCTAAAGGGGATTGCAACATGAAATTATTGTCTACACGCTTTATTGCTGGAGCTAACATTTACAGTTACCGCCCTGTCATTAAAGCAACCATTGATATTGGTAGCTATGAAGATATAGCCAGCAATGGTATAGACGGTTTTGTCACGTGTTTATTAGCATTATTGCCAGGACTCAGCAAGCATAGCTGCTCGCGGGGTTACCCTGGTGGTTTTGTGGAACGTTTACAGGAAGGAACCTATTTAGCACATGTTTTTGAGCATGTGGCGCTTGAACTACAGTCATTGTGCGGTCAAGAGTATGCCTCTGCCTTTGGTAAGACCCGTGGGTCTGGTCGCCGTGGTGTTTATCATGTTGTTTTTGGCTGTAGATCAGGGCCGGTAGGGTTAGCTGCCGCTGAGAGTGCCTATCGCTTACTTATGGCTGTACTTAAAGGGCACGATTTTAATGTGCCAGAGGCAGTGGCGATGCTGAAGAACATTGGGGAAGAGAACAGATTAGGACCAAGTACAGCGGCCATTTATGAAGCAGCGCGGCGGCGGAGTATTCCTGTTTTACGTCCCGATTATGAAGCACATTTTCTTATTCTTGGTTATGGCAATAAGCAGCAGCGGGTTTGGGCCACGATTACAGGCCAGACAAGTTCGCTGGCTGTTGATTTGGTGGGAGATAAGTTTCTTACCAATACATTGTTGCGGCAAAATGCCGTGCCTGTACCGATGGGCTATATTGTTACAGATTTGACGGAGGCGATAGCTGCTTTTACTACGATCGGTGCACCGGTTGTCTTGAAACCTGTCAATGGTAATCACGGGAAGGGGGTTACACTAAATATTTTTAATACAGCTGAGGTGGAACGAGCCTATCAGTTGGCTGCAGAGTATGATGAACGGGTGTTAGTAGAAGAATATGTAGCAGGTCGCCAGTATCGACTGTGTGTTGTTAATGGTAAACTGGCGGCAGGGGCTGAACGGATACCGGCTCATGTTGTTGGCGATGGTATCCATACAATTGTAGAGCTTGTTGAATTGGTCAATCTAGACCCAGCGCGCGGCTGTGGTCACAGTCGACCACTAACCTATCTGCAATTAGATACCGCGGCTATTATGACTTTGTTCCGGCAAAGTCTAACTGCAGCGTCTGTTCCTGCTGCCAGACAGCTTGTTTATATCAGGGACAATGCGAACTTGAGTACTGGTGCCACATCTAAAGATGTAACTGCCGATATTCACCCGGAGACCATCAAACTGGTGGAACGGGCAGTACGACTTACTGGTTTAGATGTGGCTGGTGTTGACCTGGTTATGCCAGATATTTGTCAGCCATTGACTGCCGGGCAGGGGGCCATTATCGAAATTAATGCTGCACCCGGCCTTAGAATGCATCTGTATCCAAGCTCAGGGCTGGCTCATGATGTGGGCGCGGCCATTATTGATTATTTATTTCCTGATAAGGCTGATGGCCGGATACCGATAGTAGCCGTTACTGGTACAAATGGGAAAACCACAGTAACAAGGCTTATTGCTCATATCTTTAGGCAAGCTGGTTATAAAACAGGTATGACCACATCTAGCGGCATTTATGTGGATCAGGAGTGTATCGCGCAAGGCGACACGACTGGTCCGACCAGTACAACTATGCTATTGTCTGACCCTGCGGTGGAGGCGGCGGTGCTGGAGGTGGCTCGTGGTGGTATCGTTCGAGGTGGCTTGGGCTATGATTTTGCGAATGTCGGCATAATTACCAATATTACGGAAGATCATATTGGTCAAGACGGTATTGAGGATCTTGAAGATTTAGCCTATATAAAATCCTTGGTTATCGAACGCGTGCGACCAGATGGTATTGTGCTTTTAAATGCGGATGACAGTCGAGTGGCAGCGCTCAAAGTACGGGCAAAGAGTGAAATTATTTATTTTAGTACCCAGTCTGACAATATTATTGTTCGCCGTCATCTAGGGGAAGGCGGCAGGGCGTGTTTTGTCAAAAATGGTGCAATATATCTAGCCGATGGAAAAAAAGAGCAAGCTTTGATTGCCATTGTGGATATTCCACTTACCTTGCATGGGTTTGCTTATCACAATATTCAAAACGCGGTTATTGGCGTTGCTGCCTGCTGGTCGCAGAAACTTTCCCTAGAGGCTATTCGTAAAGGCGTGACAGAATTTAACCAAAATCCAGGGCGGCTTATGTTGATGGCGATAGGCGGTTTTCAGGTTTGTGTTGATTATGCTCACAATCCGGCGGGTTGTCAGGCATTGGCAAGTACCTTGCGGCGACTTAAGCCGCGAAGGTTAATTGGAGTTATTGCAGCTCCCGGTGACCGGAGGGATGATGTTATTATTAGTCTTGGCAGGGCTGCTGGTCAGGGATTTGATAGTATCTACGTTAAAGAAGATGGTGATTTGCGCGGGCGGCAGCCGGGTGAGACCGCGGCCTTGCTGCTGCAAGGCGCTTTGGAAGCTGGCCTTACGCCTATGCAAGTAACCACGATTTTTGATGAATCCGCGGCAGTGACTGCCGCCTTGAAGCAAGCCGCAGCCGATGACCTGATTGCTGTTTTTTATGAAAACTATGATGCTGTAATGACTACGATAGCAGAATTTGAGCAACAACAAACGTCTGACTGCCTATGCAAACCAGACGACCGTCAATTGGTAGTTGCCGGTATCGGCGTCAAAGGATAAGGAAAAAAATGTAGAAAGCAAATTGGCAGTTGCAGGCAACTACCCGAACAGGTAGAATATATATATTATAAACTGCTTGTGGAGGTGTCAAGGATGGGAAAAAATGATGCAATTGTTGATCAAGAGTTCCAACTGGTAATTTTTCGATTGGCCCAGGAAGAATATGGGTTACCAATTACCAAAGTGCAAGAAATAAACCGTCTGGTGCCTATTACCAAATTGCCGCAAACGCCTCCGTTTATGGAAGGCATCATAAACTTGCGCGGTCAGATTATTCCGGTAATAGACCTCAGGAAACGTTTTACACTTGCCGTTTCTGAATACAATGATGACAGTCGAATTATTATTGTGGAGATAGACGGCGAGACGGTTGGCGTTATTGTCGATGCGGTTGCTGAAGTAGTTCAGATAGCGGCTGCTGATGTAGAGCCGCCGCCCCCGTCGTTTATTCTGGATGCCAAATATATTCAAGGCGTAGGTAAACTAGAGGACCGGTTACTTATCCTGCTTGAAATTGATCAAGTGTTGACTTCACAAGAGACCATTACGTTGAAGCAGCTTGCCGTATAAGGACAGAGTATGCTTATACTTAATGCTTATGCTAAGATCAATTTGGCGCTAGATGTCCTCTATAAACGCCCTGACGGCTATCATGAAGTAGCTATGATTATGCAGGCCGTTCGGCTTGCTGATACGGTAACGTTAACCAGTCAGCCAAATGATATTGTATTGAGTGTCAATATTGTTGGGTTACCCGCAGATGCCAGCAACTTGGCTTATCGGGCGGCTGCTCTGCTCAAGCCGTATGCGTCCGTAAAACAAGGGGTTCATATCCGGTTGGACAAACAGATCCCATTGGCGGCAGGCTTAGCTGGTGGCAGTGCAGATGCCGCCGCGGTGCTTAAGGGACTAAATAGCTTATGGGAACTTAATCTGAGTTTGGACGAGCTGAGTAAGCTTGCTGCCCAGCTTGGTTCGGATGTGCCATTTTGTTTGTATAACAGTACCATGCTGGCAACCGGGCGGGGAGAACTACTCGAACCGTTGCCGCCGCTCAAAAACTGTTATATTGTGCTTGCTAAGCCGGCAATTGCAGTGCCTACTGCCTGGGTGTATCAGCAGTTCAAAGCGGACGAAGTTATGCGGCGTCCGGATATTGCAGCTATGCGTAACTACCTTGCTGAAGGCAGCTTGGCGGGGGTAGCCCAAAATTTGGTTAACGTGTTGGAGAGTGTTACTATTCCCGTATACCCGGAAATTGCTAAGATTAAAGATTCTATGCTCAAATACGGAGCTATGGCAGCCCTCATGTCTGGTAGTGGGCCAACCGTATTTGGTCTTGCTCATTGCCAAGAGCAGGCAGAGGCGATTGCTGATCAGCTAAAGGCTGAGGGCATACCTGAAATATTTGTGGCAGAAACAGTTTCAAAGGTGGAGTGATTGTGGAGAGGCGATTAGTACCTATTAGATTAGACAGCTATAAACCGCTTAGAGAAGTGGTAGCAGAAACATTGCGCGAGGCCATTGTTAATGGAACGTTAAACCCCGGTGAGCGGTTGATGGAAATTCAACTAGCAGAAGAACTAGGGGTAAGTCGGACGCCGGTACGAGAAGCCATTCGTAAATTGGAGCTGGAAGGCTTTGTTATTATGATTCCCCGGCGGGGAACCTATGTGGCGGATCTGTCAATTAAAGACATTAATGAGGTCTTCGAAATACGTACTGCACTTGATATTTTGGCTGCAGGTCTTGCGGTTGAGCGTATTACGGAAGATGAATTGGAACAACTGGAACGACTCCTGGTGGAAATCGGTAAATTAATCGAGGGAGACGATATTGATAAAATAGTTGAAGTTGACAGCCAATTTCATGATGTCTTATATAAGGCCAGCCGTAATGATCGGTTAGTAGGCATTATCAATAATCTTAGAGAGCAGATTACCCGGTTTCGCTCGATCTCTATACAGTATCCGGGGCGGATGAAAGTATCGATAGAAGAACACCGTCAATTGGTAGAGGCGATTGCTGACCGCAATACCGAGTTGGCTCAGCAAATTGCTCGCGAGCATATGGAGAATTCAGAACAGACATTATTGCAGGAGTTGAACGAACGCCGTCAGGCCTAACATTGCAAAAGGAGTGTAACTTAATGTATGATGCCATAATCCTGGCTGGTGGAGAAAATAATGAGCATTTAAACCGCTATACAGCACAGTCTTACGAGGCCCTGATTGATATTGACGGCAAACCAATGGTGGAGTTTGTGGCTAGGGCACTTGCAGCCAGCTGTCATATTTCCCGCATTTTTGTTGCTGGTCCGGCTGAAGAACTGGGCAAATGCTCTTTCCCGGAAAAGACTGTCATCCTAAATGGCGGCCAGACAATTATGGAAACCATCAGCTTAGGCATGAAGGCATTAGGACATGAAAACCTGACATTGGTGGTAACTGCTGATATTCCGTTACTGACCCCGGCGGCTATTGATGATTTTCTTAGCCAATGTGCCAACGTGAGTGCAGATGTATATTATCCTGTTGTTGCTCAGCGTGATCATGAACGCCGTTTCCCAGGTAATAAGCGAACCTATGTCCGTTTAAAAGAAGGAACATTTACCGGGGGAAACATCTTTCTTGTTAATCCCCGGATTGTTCCGCAATGTGTACAAGTTGCCGAACGTATTATTGCCAATCGAAAAAACCCTATTAGGTTATGCTGCTTATTAGGTTGGACTTTTGTGGTGCAGTTTATTGTAGGGACATTGAAGCTAACGCAGGTAGAAGCTCGGGTAAGTGATATTCTGGGGATTAAGGGTGCGGTGATTTGCTCCCCCTATGCGGAATTGGGCATTGATGTAGATAAGCCAAGTGATTTGGAGTTAGTAAGAAGCTGGTTTTCCCAAACCTGCTAATTGAACGCGGAATAGTTCCCGCGTTTTTTTAATTGCCATAATACAAAATTTTTATAAGTGGCAGGAATTGTGCGCTCTATAGAGAATGTGAATAAAAAAATATATTTAGGAGATAATATTCGGTATTTCCCTGATCGTGGAGGAAGTAAACATGGATAAAGTACGGAAAATGGAGCGAATAGCTGCGTTGACCAAGATTATGACCGATCGGCCTCGGTACTTATTTTCACTTAGTCAGTTTAGTGAACTGTTTGGGGCTGCCAAGTCAACCGTATGTGAGGATATTACAACTATAAAAGAAACCATGGGTCATTTCGGGTTAGGGACAATTGAGACGGTAGCCGGAGCGGCAGGTGGTGTCCGGTTTATTCCCAAAGTATCAGCCAGAGATACGGATAAGCTTTTACAGGAACTGGCCTGTCGGCTAGCTGAACCTGACCGTATTATTCCTGGTGGTTTTTTATATATGTCAGACCTGTTATTTACCCCCCATTTGATGGTTAAAGTGGGAGAAATATTTATGGAGCGGCTGGCGCATTTGGAGCCCAATTACATTTTGACAGTGGAGACTAAGGGCATTCCCCTAGCCTTTATGACCGCGCGGGCATTTGATCTGCCGCTTATTACCGTAAGACACGGCAGCAAGGTGACTGAGGGATCAGCTGTCAGTATAAATTATGTTTCCGGTTCTTCTAAACGTATTCAAACCATGTCACTCCCCAAGCGGGCGGTGCCTGGTGGTGCCAAGGTACTGATTATTGATGATTTTATGAAAGCCGGTGCTACGGCGAGTGGTATGGTTGCGCTAGCCCAAGAAGTGGGGGCTAAAGTTGCCGGTATCGGTGTGTTGGTAGCTACCGCCGAACCTGAACATAAATTAGTGGATGACTACTTATCACTGCTTATTTTACATGATGTTGATGAACATACTAAGGTAACAGACATTAGACCGGTATTAACATCAGGCTAGTAGGGAGGCGCTCTTCTTCTTTTGTAGTACATCCCACTTTATTTTTAGTTGCTGGAGGAATTTGCATTTTAGTGTCGAATGGAGAATAGTTCACTCAAGACCGAGCCTGAATTGCTTGATAAGCAGTCAGGAATGGAGGTATATTGATGTCAAATTTGATGGCTATCATCCTGGCAGCCGGCAAAGGCACTCGGATGAAATCAGCCTTACCTAAGGTTCTCCACCAGGTAGGCGGCAAACCGATGGTTCAGCAGGTGCTTGATGCAGCCAGGTTCGCGGGGGCTGGCAAGAAAGTTGTCGTCATAGGCTTTGGCGCGCAAAGTGTAGCTGATGCGTTAGCTGGTCAGGCCGAATTTGTTGTTCAGACTGAGCAGCTAGGGACAGGGCATGCAGTGCTGCAGGCCCGGAGAGAACTAAGTGATTTTGCTGGCACGGTTATGGTATTATGTGGCGATACGCCGCTTTTGACCGGAGACTTGTTGGCCAAGCTGTATGCTGAGCATGGTAAGGTGCACGCTGCCGCTACGGTACTTACAGCAGTCATGCTTGATCCGGCAGGGTATGGGCGGGTCATTCGTAATTCAGCCGGACAGGTGGAAAAAATTGTGGAACAAAAAGATGCCAGTCCGGCAGAGCTCGCGGTAGGTGAGATTAATACCGGCATTTATTGTTTTGCGGCCAGGGAATTGTTGGCGGCACTG
The DNA here is from genome assembly GCA_017889675.1 of Bacillota bacterium. Taxonomy (GTDB): domain Bacteria; phylum Bacillota; class Negativicutes; order Sporomusales; family Sporomusaceae; genus Sporomusa. The sequence continues at coordinate 12,050 of JAGGAA010000004.1, forward strand.
GATGGGTTGACCTGTAATAATGCCCAAGGCGAGTATTACCTGACTGATGTTATCGCAATTTTAAACAAACAAGGCAAAAAAGTATGGGCAGTACAAGCAGAGGATTACCGCGAAACGCTAGGGATAAATTCCCGTCTGCAACTGGCAGAGGCTGAAAGTATTATTCGGCGGCGCAAACTCGATGACCTAATGGAAAACGGTGTTACGATTATGGATACCAGCAGCACTTTTATTGATACCCAGGTTGAGATCGGACCGGATACCATTATTTATCCGTTTACCTGGATTGAGGGTCAGAGTAAAATTGGTGCCAATTGCTTAATTGGTCCCAATACCCGTTTGAGTAATACCACAGTAGGGGATGAGACTACCATTCATTTTAGTTATACTCATGACTGTACGGTGGGTAATCATGTGATTGTTGGTCCTTATGTACACCTGAGGCCCGATACCTGGCTTAAAGATGGAGTGAAGGTTGGCAATTTTGTTGAAGTAAAGAACAGCGTTGTCGGTGAAAAAAGTAAGTTACCGCATCTTAGCTATATTGGTGATACCGATATGGGTTCTGGCGTCAACATTGGGTCAGGCACGATTACCGTGAACTATGACGGTAAACATAAACATCGTACAACAATTGAAGATGATGCATTTATTGGCTGCAATACCAATTTGGTAGCGCCAGTGACAGTTGGCAGTGGCGCTTATGTGGCTGCCGGTTCGACCATTACCAAAAACGTTCCCCCCGGTTCTCTGGGAGTAGCGCGCGCGCGTCAAAATAATATTGAGGGCTGGGCGGAAAAACAGCGGAGGTAAGATAAATGGAAGATACAAAGAGATTGCGAATATTTAGTGGCAACGCTAACCCGGTATTGGCCAAGGAGATTGCCGCCTATCTTGGACTGACAGTGGGCGATGCCTTTGTTGGTAAATTTAACAATGGTGAAATTCAGGTAATGATCGACGAAAGTGTGCGCGGCACAGATGTGTTTATTGTTCAGCCGACAAGCCAGCCGGTCAATGACAATATGATGGAACTATTAATCATGATTGATGCAGTAAAACGGGCTTCGGCCAAAAATATCACTGCTGTTATTCCCTACTATGCTTATGCCCGCCAGGACAGGAAAACGCGTGGTCGTGAGCCAATATCGGCCAAGCTAATGGCGAATCTCCTGACAGTAGCTGGCGCTACCCGGGTTGTTACTATGGATTTACATGCCGGGCAGATCCAAGGTTTCTTTGATATTCCGGTGGATAATTTGCCAGGCGTTCCTACGCTGGCTGAATATATTATGTCTTTACATTTGCAAGACCTTGTTATAGTATCGCCTGACCTTGGCGGCGTATCAAGAGCACGGTTGTTTGCCGATCGGATGCATGCGCCGATTGCTATTATTGAAAAGCGTCGTCCAGCTCCTGGTGTAGCTGAAGTTATGAATTTAATCGGTAATGTAGAGGGCAAAACCGCGGTTATCGTCGATGATATTGTCGATACAGCCGGTTCCTTGACCGAGGGAGCAAACGCTTTGGCCAGAATGGGTGCTAAAGCCGTATATGCTTGTTGTACCCATGCCGTATTAAGCGATCCCGCAGTAGAACGCATTGAAAAATCCAATATTACTGAACTTATTGTTACTAATACCATTCCGATGTCAGAGGCAACTCGCTCTCCTAAGATTAAGGTGTTGTCGGTAGCTCCGCTTCTTGGTGAAGCCATCATTCGGATTTTTGGCGAATTATCGGTTAGCAAGCTGTTTGATGATTAAGTTATCACTTCGGTCATTGTGAGCGTAGGTGGCAATCTCACTGGCTATAATGGGAGGTACGCAAATAGGGCGCGAATATCGCGCCCTATTTGCAAATAAACTTCTATATGAATAAATATGTAATTATGCGGGCCCGGCTGACAGATGTGCCGGATATTGCCCGACTGTTTACCGAAAGTTTTATGGACAGTGTACTGCATCATTGCGGCGGCCGTTTGCCTAAACCGCAGGCCATGCAGGATGTGTTTACACTGGTTTATCAGGCAGAGCCGTCAGCAGCCTTACTTGCTAAAAACCAAGCCGGAGAAGTGCTGGGATATTGTTTTGCCCCGGTGATCGTAAGCCGACTTTGGTGGCAGGCTCTTATCGACGGGCACCTAATGAAGTGGGCCTGGCGCTGGCTTACAGGCCAATATGGCTTTGGTCTAAACCCTGTCAAAATCATTGTGCTTAACAAACTGGCTTTTCTTCGTTCTGCCGCTACTCCTGGTAAGGCAGCCAGCGCTCGCATTTTATCCATTGCTGTCGCGCCAAGCGCCCGCGGCCAGGGTATTGCCAGCGCACTGATGGCTGAAGCCGACAAGTACTTTAAGGATAATAAAGTGCAAAGAGTACGCTTGGAAGTACGGCCAGATAATCATCCGGCTATCCGGGTTTATGAAAAATTAGGTTACTATCCGGGGGGGACTACCTATGATTCTCAGGGACCCTGGCTTATCATGTTTAAAGAAATCTCCGGAAACGGGGTTACTATACCATGATTGATACCAATGTCCGCCTTATTAGCATGCTGGGATTGCTCACGATAGTAGTGATTATCAGCTTGTTTTTTGACTATCTGCGGATACTTAGACGACCAGTACGGCTGGGGCTTAGTGTAGCTATTCTTGGCATTATTGCCGGCTTTATTTTAACCTTGAATGCTGTATTGCCAGCTAATCATTTTTATGGTCCGGTATTTTCGGAAAGCCGGACAAGTCAGAAGCTGGTGGCGCTGACCTTTGATGATGGGCCCTATCCGCCCTATACTGGTAAAATTTTGGATGTGCTAAAAGAACGGCAAGTACCAGCTACTTTTTTTGTAATTGGTCAAAATGCCGCCAAATATCCAGAATTAATCAGACGGATTGCCGCCGAAGGCCATCAACTGGGCAACCACACCTATAATCATGTGGATTTGCTAAAACTTGACCGCCAAGCAATTATAACAGAGATAACACAGACGAATGAGGCAATTGCCAGCGCTGTTGGCTATATGCCTCATGTCATGCGGCCGCCGCATGGTTTTCGTGATGCTGTTGTGATGGATACTATGGCCGAGTATCAGCTAAAGGTGGTTGAATGGTCAGTGTCCAGCCGCGACTGGGTAAATCCTGGAGCCGAAGTTATTGCCGATCGAACGCTAGGTAAGGTCCGAAATGGCTCAATCATTCTGCTCCATGATGGTGATGGTATTGCTGCCGCTTTGCCGCGTGAGCAGACGGTGGCGGCTACCTGCATAATCATTGACAACTTAGTAGCGCAGGGCTACAAATTTGTCACTGTTGATGAAATTCTCAAAGTGTCGGAGGAGTAAATGAAAATTGTAGTTGGTCTGGGTAACCCCGGACAAGAATATAGCGCCACCCGCCACAATATTGGTTTTATGGCGGTAGATAAGCTGGCTGAGCGATGGGCGGTACCGTCCTGGCGTGAGCGCCATAATGCCGCAGTGGCTGAATACCGGGGTGAGGAAACCATATTATTGGTAAAACCTCAAACCTTTATGAATTTAAGTGGTCGGGCGGTAGTGCCGCTGGCGGCATTTTATAAGGTATCCTATGAGGATATTATTGTTATTTATGATGACCTGGATTTGCCGACAGGGAAACTGCGGCTTAGACTCAAAGGCGGTTCCGGCGGGCACCGTGGTATTGAATCCTTGCTCTATGAATCAGGCAAAGATGATTTTTCCCGAATTCGCATTGGGATTGGCCGGCCGCCTGTGGGCTGGGAAACAGCCAACTATGTGCTTGGACGGTTTACGTTGGAGGAAGCCCCTGGTATTAGCGAGGCCATCAGCCAGGCGGCTGACGCGGTGGAGTGTATTATCAAAGAGGGTTTCAATAAGGCGATGAATAAATTTAACAAAGGGTAAAAAATAATGATTACAACACTCTATGCAGATAAAAATGGTGAGATATTTGATGCTCCCGGCTGCCATGCTGTTGGTTGCCAAGGACAAGACTATCGCGCCTTACAACCGGACGACATGATTCCCTTGCCAGAAGGCGCGGAACTAATGTTTCTGCCAGGACGTAACGCACTACAGATGAAAGGCGGTACGCCCCAAATGCTCAAAGGCCGCTTAGCTGTGGCGGCGATGTTGCCTGTGGGCTATACCCGTACTTTATTGCCAGCCTACGAACGTCAGGCCAAAGCACCGCAGTTACCGCTGTATGGCTATACTGCGGCTGCTTTGTTCAATGATGAAATCTATGTGGCTGCAGTTAAAACAGCAGATAACGCCAAATGGCATCCCTATCGTTATAACACGCCAGACTTAAAGAAGCGAGTTGCCCAGGTAAAACGTGATTTGCCAGACAACCGTCTGGTAGAGCACTTAGCGAACTGCTCACTTACCTGGCATTGTTGTACTGCGCAAAACCTGTTTTACCGACGCTGGGAAGCCGGTATCCCAGTTAGCCCGGCCTGCAATGCCAATTGTCTAGGTTGTATTTCCTTGCAACCCGCCGAATGCTGTCCTGCTCCGCAGAGTCGCATTACCTTTGCGCCTACACCAGAAGAAATTGCAGCTATTGGTACATACCACCTAACCCATGCGCCAGAACCCATCATTAGTTTTGGGCAGGGCTGTGAAGGTGAGCCTTCGATGGCCGCTGAGTCCATTGCCGCAGGCATCAAGCTGGTGCGTAATAAAACGTCTAGAGGCCAAATCAACATCAACACTAACGCCGGGTTTACGCAGGGCATCCAAACCATTGTGGATGCCGGGCTAGATAGCATGCGGGTAAGTATTATTAGTGCTTTGCCAGACACCTACCAAGCGTATTACCAAGCCAAGTACAGCCTTAATGACGTTAAGCATTCCATTGCTTATGCCAAACAGAATGGTGTGTATGTATCACTAAACATGCTGCTATTCCCTGGACTCAATGACAGAGACGAGGAACAGGCAGCTTGGCTCGAATTCTTAAGCGAAACCGGCGTAGATATGATTCAGCTTAGAAACCTTAACTTTGATCCGGACGTTTTTTTGACAGCTATGCCCGCCGGTGGCCAGGCTGGTGGCGTAAAGAATTTTCTCAAAACCATTACTGGCAAGTTCCCGGCCATTAAACTGGGTAGTTTTACCGAGAAGGTATAGCCAAAGACTAGAGGGCTGATAGCAATTTATCAGGACAGTATCAATCCATGCTCAATGCAGGAGTGATACTGTTTTTCTATAAAGGGAATGACGGGATTGACAGCAATATGCGTCTTTAATTTTTGGCAAATCAGATTCAGTCTGAATGCAACCCTTTGATGCGATATAGTGTGCAATATTCTTATGGCGGAGGTTAATTAATTCCGAAGGGAATTGAGTGATAATTAACAAATGTATAAATATAGCAAATAAACTGGCTAATTCCAATTATATCAAAGGATGTGAATTATATGATAATTGACGTGCATGCACATTTAGGGTGTGACGTTGTGTTTGATGAAGAGCAGTCTGAGGAGCAATTGATTACTAGTTATTATGAGCATAACATTCATGGAGCTATAGTTCAGCCATATATTTGCCGACCCTATCTTGAAGATACCAGGCAGATTCATAACCGTATTTATGAACTAACGAAAAACAAAGATAAACGTTTTTGGGGTATGGCTTCGATAAATCCACATTTTAAAGCAGCGGACTATGATAAAGAAGCGGTTAGGTGCATCAAAGAACTAGGATTCGTGGGTTTAAAAATAACACCGATTGCGCATGCTGTTCACCCATCTTCCAAAGATGCGTTGCATACTTTTGAGATTGCAAGAGAGCTTAATGTTCCCTTAATGATTCACACCGGAGCGGGTGTACCATTTTCTGATCCGATAAGTGTGATCAATGCTATCGAAAGCTTTAAGGACGTAATTGTTGTACTTGCTCATGCCGGTTCGGAAATGCACAATCAGCAGGCCACTTTTATCGCAAAAAAATATGATAATGTTTATCTTGAACCTAGTTGGGTTGGCGTAATCGGGCTTGAAAAAATGGTTCAGCAGGTTGGGTGCGGCAAAATCATGTTTTCTTCCGACTCAATAAACAATATTCCAGTTGAATTAGCAAAATATCGGTCTGTTATTAAAAACCAGAATGATTTGGATAAAGTATTTGCTTTAAATGCAATGAAAATTTACAAACTTACTATTTAAACTGCTTTTCTTTCATCTAAATTATCTGAATTATATTATATAGCTTTTAATGCTATAAAACCTACGCTAATGCAGGGGGATGTGATATTGGCTAGCTATGCGATATTTGCCATATTGAATAGGTTATAAAAAAGGGGGAGAGTTATTATGAAAAAAAATGTAAGTCGTTTTTTGTTAGTAGTTTTGGCTGTAGTTGTTATGCTAACTATCGCTGCTTGCGGTAATTCCCAGCAAGCAACTAAAACAGAACCAAATGCGGGTGGAAAGAAACCTGTTATTGCATTGTCAAATTCATTTTATGGTAATACATGGAGACATCAAATGGTTGATGCTTTTGAAGCAGCCGCAAAACTGGCTAAAGCGGAAGGTTTGATCGCCGATTATATAATTTTAAACGGTGATGGTACACAACAGACGCAGATGACTCAGATGAATGATCTTATCCTAAAACATGTTGATATTATCGCTATAGATTCTTTTTCACCTACTGCAATGAATGGTGCAATTGAAAAGGCTGAGAAAGCGGGCATTAAGGTACTTTCTTTTGACTCTATTGCCACCGAAAAGGATAATTATAAGTTGAACTTTGATTTCCCGAAATTTGGGAAAGATATGGCGAATTATGCAGTTCAACAGTTTAACGGCAAGGCGAATGTCTTGATTGTCCGTGGTGTTGCTGGTTCAGCTCCCGACAATGATATGTATGAGGGAACCATGGAAGTTTTGAAAAATCACCCAGACATGAAGGTGGTTGGAACAGTTTACGGACAGTGTACAACCTCTGTAACAAATTCCCAAATTAGCAGCATACTACCAAGTTTACCTAATGTTGACGTTGTTATTTTGCAAAGTGGCGGTGATGATTACGGTGCCGTTCAAGCTTTCCAAACTGCAGGAAAACCAGTTCCCAAGATATTGGCTAATGGATCTGCCGAGTTTGTGAAGTGGTGGAGTGAAGAAAATAAGAAAAACGGATATACAACCTGGGGCGAATGTTCTACTCCGGGAATTGGAAGTGCCGCTGTGTGGCTGTCAATTGCCTTGGCTAATGGTGAAAATGTTCCCAAAGATATGATTATGCCTTTTGCGGAAATTTCCCAAAAAGATCTTGAAAAATATCAAAGCATGCAGCCTGGTACAATTGTAAGTCCGGAATACACAAAAGACTGGGTTTACCAGAATCTTTTAAATAAGAAATAAGGTTCAATAGCTGGATAAAGGAATTCTTATAATGTGGGTGTACGTAGTGAACCTTGAGCAACAACTCAAGGTTCTTTTTTTCCTAACTGCGTAGCCACGAAACGATGTATTTTCTTAAGCTAAGAATACGTGAAAATTTATGTGCAATCTTTAACAAAAATAGATAAGGAGGTTCTTCATGGTCACAAATGATTCGCAGACGCCAGACAAAAAAGAAGTGCTGTTGGAAGCGTCAGAAATAATTAAAACGTACGGTGCTACCAAGGCCGTGGACAAAATGTCTGTTTTTCTAAATAAAGGGGAAGTGTTAGGTTTAGTCGGTGCTAACGGCGCTGGCAAAAGCACCATGATGCGGATTATTTCAGGGGTAACAAAACCTGATTCAGGAACACTTGCATTTTTGGGAAATAATTTAAATATAAAAGAGTATTCAACTACAATTGCTCGACAACTTGGTATTAGAGTGGTATATCAGGAGCTTTCACTTTGCACCAATTTAAAGGTATATGAGAATTTTTTTATTGAACAGCATCAAATCTTTGCAGTGGGCAATTGGCGAAGAGCAGCCAATGAAGCGGCACGTAAATCGTTAGACAAAGTTTTTCCAGGCAATAACATTGATACTACCGAAGCAGTGTCAAATCTATCTATTGCACAGCGTCAAATGGTTGAAATTGCAAGAGCTGCCTGTGATCCTGATTTGAAATTACTTATTTTGGATGAGCCTACCTCTTCGCTAGGCGCGGAACAAACCGAACAACTGATACAGTATGTCTTAAAAACAAGAGAAACAGGAATGTCTTTTATTTTTATATCCCATAGACTGCAAGAGGTATTAAAAATATGTAACAATGTTACGGTAATGAATAATGGCCAGTTAAAATGCAATAACCAAGCATGCTCTATAAATGAAGCAATTCTTATTCAACAAATGGGTGGCGTGAGCGTTGCGGAAAAAAGCCTAGAAAGTAAGACTGAAAAGCGAACTGCAAATTATGACGCGGCAAACCTGAAACTCGAAATAAATAAATTGGAAACCGACCAAGTTCATAGAATCAACGCTAAAATGTATGCTGGCGAGGTAATCGGGGTGACTGGTCTTGAGGGTAGCGGTCAGAAAGCCCTTTTGAACATTTTATATCAGGCCAGTCGAAAAACAGCTAAAATGAATGGTATTTCCATTCATGATACAGTTGCTTATGTATCGGGTGACCGCGCTAAAGAAGGTGTATTCCCGTTATGGTCTATTTTGACCAATATGACGATAACAACCTTAACAAAGTTTAAAAAGGATATCCTCATCGACAAAAAACAAGAAGAACTAAGCGGAAAAACCTGGTATGATCGTCTCAAAATTAAAGCGTCTGACATACATGTTCCGTTAACTAGTTTGAGCGGCGGTAATCAGCAAAAGGCGCTGATTGCAAGGGCTTTTTTAGCAGATGCTAACATAATATTGTTGGATGATCCGAGCAGAGGGGTAGATGTAGAAACCAAAAAGCAGCTTGCGCAGCTTTACCGGGAAGCAGCAGCACAAGGTAAGTTAATTATATGGTACAGCACGGAAGAAGAGGAATTGACAGAATGCGACAGAGTACTTGTGATGCATGACGGTTATCTAGTTAAAGAGTTGTCAGGCAGTGAGATTACAAAAGCTAATATTATTGATGCCTCTTTTATTACCGTGGAGGATGACAAGAAAGCTAAAACCGAAAATGGTGAGAAAAAGAAGCATACAATTGCGGATTTCTTCAATAAACAAAGAACCGCAATGCCATGCATTGCGTTACTATTGATTATTGCGGTAATAAGCTTTGTTAATCCGCATGCCGTATCAAATTTTGGTATAAATCTGCTGATAGGTTCAGCCATACCGCTGATATTGGCGTCAATTAGTCAAATGTTTATCATTGCTGCAAGTGACATAGATCTGGGAATGGGAGCGTATCTAGGGTTTGCTAATGTTATCAGCGCCACAGTATTAATTGCTAATCCAGCCTTAGGGATGCTAATTCTGGTTTTGGGAATCGTGGGCTATGGGGTTTTGGGGGCCATCATTCATGTGCGTAAAATTCCAGCTATTGTTGTCACATTAGGATCATCATTTATATGGCTGGGAATTGCTTTAAGTGTCATGGAAAAACCGGGAGGGAGTGCCCCGGCGGCTTTGGTCGATTTTTTCAATCTAGATTTTCCTCTGATACCTATGTCAATCATACTTGCACTGGCCATTGCCGTTATTTCGTATTTTATCATTATACGGTCTAAATATGGAACTGTTCTGAGAGGCTTTGGCAATAATCCCAAAGCAGTTGCAAGAAGTGGTTGGTCAACACTGAAAGCGAAAGTATCCTTATATGTGTTAGCTGGATTTTTTGGCGTGCTGGCCGGAATATCGCTAACAGGTATAACAACCGCTGCCGATGCAAATGCGGCCTCTTCTTATACGCTTTTAAGTATCGCAGCTGTGGTTATGGGGGGCGGAGAGCTTGTTGGCGGAATTGTCGAACCTTTTGGTGTAGTCTTCGGGGCGGTAACACTCTCACTTATTGGTGCTCTTGTCGGTTTCATTCACATTGGAAGCAACTACCAACCAGCTGTTCAAGGCTGTCTAATGTTTATCATTTTGGCAATCCGTATTGCCATTAGGAGGAAGAATAATGAAACTTGCTATTAATAATATAGGCAAAAATACCCCCTGGATTTGGGCCTGTCTCGGTAGTTTGATCTGTTGGCTTCTTACAAGCCTGTTATTGTCGAAGCTGGATTTTCAGTCATTGCTTGTCAATGCGGCATTGGCATCGCTCTTGACTATTGTTTCTTTAGGGCAGATGTTTGCTATGACATCAGGAGATGGCGGCATTGATCTGTCAATTCCGTACACAATTACCCTGTCTGCCTTTTTGTCTTTTGGCATTATCCAAGGGTCTGAAAGTAACTTGATTCTGGGAATGTCAGTGGTAGCAGTTGTAGGAATAGTAATCGGTTTTCTGAACGCTATCTCAATTATTACCTTCAAAATCCCGCCGATAATTGCAACAATGGCAATTGGTTTCATTGTTAATTCAGGCGTATTGGTTTATTCTTCGAGTTTTACGTCTAACAAAACAAGTGCTGTTTTGACAACAATAGCCAATGGCAGATTGTTGGGAATTCCGATTATTATATTGTTTGCGATTGCTTTGATTTTGATAATTACATTTGTATTTGAAAAAATGTCCTATGGGCGAGCAATTACTGCCGTGGGGCAAAATCGGCTTGCCGCCTTTTTTGCCGGGATTAATGTAAATAGGACGATTATGCTTGCCTATATGATAAGTGGTTTGCTGGCTGCTGTGGGTGGAGCTTTGATAGGGGCGAGAATTGATGGTGCGTTTCTGGAAATGGGACAGTCTTATATGCTGCAATCAGTTGGCGCGGTTGTTATTGGCGGTACATTAGTTTCAGGTGGCAAAGCATCCACCGTTGGAACAGCGTTTGGTGCGCTTATGTTGACGCTGATGGTAACACTTATGGTAATAAGCCGTCTGCCGATCGGTGTTCAATATATCATAGAAGGTATTATTTTAATTCTGGTGTTAATTATTGATAAACCGCATACAGAAAGTGATTGATAGAAGAATGTGCGCTATATAGCAGGTGGGAAGAGCTTGCATAAATCATAGCCTAGTTACTAGCAATTTTGCTGTTTTTGGGCGCATCTTTATTGCAAATTCGACTCAACGCAATATCAAGTGCCTCCTTGGCAGTATTGGCGTAGTCAAGTTTGACCCATTTTCGTTCATCAAGATAGGAACCGTCATAGGCCATTCCCCGAACTTTTGCGGCCCATCCCCCAGACGGTTCGACAATTACGACAGGCTTACGATTTAAATATGCCGCAGATAACTCGCCCAGCGTACCATTACCGCCGGCGATCATGATGATTACATCAGAAGAATGTACTAATATTAGGCTTCTATAGTCAAAACTCAATCCCGTCGAAATCGGGACATCGATATACTCACTTTATGGGCTGGCTACAGCAGAGTTCAGCTTTTTAAAAATTTGGTTATAACATACCCTCCCTTGGTAGATACTTGTAAATGTAGATAAGTAGCTCAACAAGGGAGGAACTAGGTTGAAAAGGCAAAGTGAAGGTTTATCGGCTTGGCAATTAACCATGATGGCGCTAGGCACGGTAATCGGAGGCTCCTTTTTTTTAGGGTCGGCTGTTGCTATTCGAGCTGCGGGACCGGCAATCATACTGTCCTTTGTAATGGGCGGTGCTCTCGTATATGCCATTCTGTATGCTTTATCGGAAATGACGGTAGCTGACCCAGCGCCAGGTTCTTTTCGGACATTTTCCGAAAAGGCGTATGGCCCTGCTGTTGGGTTTATTGTAGGGTGGGTATACTGGACAGGGATGGTACTGGCGATGTCCAGTGAGGCAATAGCTGTATCATCGTTGCTTCAAGCATGGTTGCAGGGAGTTTCTATTCCCGTACTTGGCGCAGCTGTTATTATTGTTGTTACCATTCTTAATCTGTTTGGAGCCGACCGGTTAAGTAAGTTGGAAGGGGGCCTTGCGGCGATAAAACTACTGGCCATTATCGGCTTTGTAGTTTTGAGTGTAGCCATTGTTAGCGGGTTAATGCCAGGGACTGCGCAAGGCAAAGCAGGAGGCTTGGTGACAGAACCGATATTCCCGACAGGGCTTGGCGGCATTGCAGGGAGTATGTTGATTGTTATGTTTTCCTATGCAGGCTTTGAGATTATTGGACTAGCTGCATCGGAAACTGCCAGGCCGGATAAAACAGTGCCGCAAGCAATTACCTATACTGTTTTTGGTTTAGTCGGTTTATATGTAACTGCTATCACGGCTTTATTGCTGCTTGTCCCAACTACGGCATTGACACCAGACCAAAGTCCCTTGGTAACCGCACTAACAGCCTGGAACTTAGGGTGGGCCAGTAATGCAATTAACATTGTGCTGGTGACGGCCATTCTATCAACCATGCTGGCTGCCATGTTTGGGTTAGGGCGAATGCTGCGGTCACTGGCTGATGAAGGTCATGCGCCGTCCTGGGTGAGAGATAAAGGCGATATCCCCTATCGCGGTATTGTTTTTTCGGGTGCAGCCATGCTTGGCGGGCTTGGTCTCGGGTTGTTGCTGCCAGCACAGGTATATCTCTTCTTAGTTAGTTCGGGTGGGTTTGCCTTGCTTTTTTCCTACTTGGTTATTTTGGCAACACACTATAAATTGAGGAAGCAGCAGGGATGTCCGCCTCAGGGAAAATGTCAGCTTCCCGGGTTTCCTGTTACCTCCTGGGTGGCCTTGCTAAGTATTGTGGGTATCATTGCCAGCATGCCGTTAATTCCCGGGCAAGGGGCGGGGCTATTCGCTGGGGTGGGGTTTGTCGCTTTGTTTTCGCTGATGTATGTGGTTAATAAGAAGTTTGGAAAGAGACTAGCGCAGGTAGACGTAAGAAGCGCAGAGAGTTGGGCTAGCCAGGGGCTGCGCACTGCGGAGATGCAGTTTGAAACCGCGGAAGAGTTCTCTGTTGAAAGTAAATTACCCCAAGAGCAAGAACGGAATAGCAGCAGTAACAAGGATAAATATTGCCTAGATACTGGCAATAAAATAGATAACAAAAAAGTGGTTGAGTCTGATAGTAATAAGGGCAGCAGACATAAGTAGCGTGCTGATTTAATAAGGTTGGCGAAGGTATTATCGAGTAAAAAAGAAGGAATGTTCCTATCAAAGGAGCCATTCCTTCTTTTATAGTTTAATGTTATACTCAAAATATCAGTACAAAGAGAGTCGGCATTTGAAGCAATGAAGTAGATATGTTTTTTTATAAGGCAGGTGGGGTTTATGATACAGTCGTGGAAAAGTTTCATAGCAGGCGCTCTTGCTATGTTGATAGTGATAGCAGCCGCCTATATGCTATTCTTAGGAATGGAAAAGCGTGCTACTATTCCTGAAAATAGCGTAGCAGATACCGAGGACTTCGCTAATAAAGTTACGATTATACCGCTGCCATCGTTGCGGATTATTCGGGGAACAGAGGTAGCTTTTGAAGGGAAAAAAGAATTACGGCAGGCTATTGGCGGACAAGCTGCTCAAGATATATCAATTGTTAATTTCCAAGCGACTGGCGAACATGCCGATAAATCAGTAATTACGATTATATGGGAAAATGGTGAGGTTGAAAAAGTATATCCTGGTACAAAAAATAAAAAGTTCTCACCGGAGAAACGGGCTGTAGAAATTTTGGTAACAGGATACAGCATGCACGAACGCCCCATTTTTAGGGATTCTAGCCGTAAAGGCACGCTGACCTGGGAGATTCGGTATGAACAGGTTAACTAAAATCGGACGGTAGCCCTATAGCTGACTGGGCGGTGATAATGGCAGTGGACATAAGTAGTTGGTCTATTTACTAATAACAAAAAGCAACCTGTACCGATTATGCGGTACAGGTTGCTTTTTTGTCCTAACAGTCATCGCCGCTGATTCGGCTAGCTGGCTTTTTGTTATTCAACAAAAAAACGTATGTTTTTGGTAATGTTTAGTTTTTTTATGCGAGCTTGCAGGTTTTGCCGGTGGATGCCAAGTGATAGGGCTGCTTGGGTAATGTTACCGTTATTTGCTGTGAGGGCATTGATAATCAGCTTGCGCTCTAACTCGTCAAGTGTTTGGGGTAACGATTGGTTTCTGGTGTTGCCAAGCGCTGTGGGTCGCATATATGCTAATGATTGTTTATGAAAATAATCGGGAAGATAGGCCGAAGTTAAGGTTGTCTCATTATCGGAAAAACTAATGGCATTTTCAAATACATGGCATAATTCACGAACATTACCAGGCCAACTATGCTTAAGAAGAATGTCTTCCAAATCAGGTGAAAGCTGGGTTATCTGTTTGCCATAGGCTTTGTTGAATTTGCTAATGAAGTATTTGGCAAGCAGTAAAATATCTTCCTGGCGTTCGCGCAAGGGTGGGATAGTTAAATTAACAACAGCTATGCGATAATAGAAGTCTTCTCGCATCTTGTTTTCGGATAGCAGAGTGTGGCAATCAATGTTGGTAGAACTAATTATCCGGCAGTTAACAGGTGCTTCATGGTTACTGCCAAGACGACGAAATTTTTTCTCCTCAAGAATTCGCAGCAGCTTTGCCTGCAGTACTAAATTCATACTATTTATTTCATCTAAAAATAAGGTCCCCTTTCCCGCCTGTTCCAACAACCCTTGTGTGTTTTCGGCACCGGTAAAAGCTCCCTTGGTTGTGCCAAAAATCATACTCTCCAGTAAGGTTTCAGGGATAGCCGCACAATTCAAAGCGACAAACGGATGGGAACGAGAAGGACTGTAATTATGGATGCTTTGGGCAAAAATTTCTTTTCCGGTACCAGTTTCGCCTGTTAGTAATATGGGGGCCAAGCTGAACGCAGCTTTTTTCGCCTTATCTATAACTGGGCCCATTTGCGGACTTTTACCAATTAAGCATTCAAAATTATAGCTGGTGCCGTTTTGTAAGTCATTTCTGCCGTCACAGTACGATTGCAATTGCTCTTGCAGTTTGTATACTTTATTAAGTAAATTGGTCATTTCGGTAATATTTTTGTTAATTGAGCAAACGGCCACAATTTCACCGTGGCTTTCAATGGGAACTATGGTTGAGAGCATATGTACTTCACGGTGATCTACCGTGCGATATGTATTATATTTATCAAATGACGGTTTACCTGTAAAAAATACACCACGCAGTTCCTCAAGCATATGTTTTCGCTCTGAAGGCTCAAACCGCTCTATTTTGTTATTGTAGAATAATTCTTCGCCGAACTTGTTGATTACATAGACCGAATCTTGCATGTAATTGGCAATAGTTTGTAAATATAACGATTTATCGATATCCATGTTTCCAATTCACCACCTGATAATAATAATAATAGTTTAGTCAATATTAGCCTGGATGTAAAGCAATATGCAATAAAATAATGCGCAAGATTTTATTGCGGTTGTTGCTTGTGCTGCACTACGATAGAAATACGTAGTACGATTTGAATACAATGAGGTTGAAAGTAAGGGACAAAAATTATTTAGCAAGAATAAGCTCACTTGGCACGAATTTTGCAAATATTAAGGTAGGCATAGGAATTTGAGATAATTATGAAAACTTGATGCTATTGACTAGTAATAATGCCACAACGGCAGCGATAGAGAGGGGCGGATATTTTGAATAAGGATACAGTGGTGTTAACAGGCAATAATCTTACTATTGATGAAGTGGCGCAAGTCGCCATTAATGGCGTACAGGTGGTGATTGCTCCAGCGGCACAACGGAAAATGGAAGAATCTAGAGAGTTTGTTTACAAACTTGCTAACAGTAACGTTCCGGTTTATGGGTTTAACACCGGGGTTGGTGCCAATAAGGATAGAAAGATTGAGGCCGATTACTATAATCAGTTCAATATCAATATGATTAGGTCTCACTGCGTAGCCTTAGGTCCTGAAGCGTCGCAGGCAGAAGTGCGCGCCATGATTGTAATAAGACTCAATACGTTGTTATTAGGCTATACAGGTATGAGTCCGGTGATCGCTTATATGTATTGTGATCTTCTTAATAATGATATTACACCGGTTGTGCCGGAACGCGGCTCAATCGGGGAAGCAGATATTGCTTGTTTGTCACATATTGCTTTGACTATGATTGGTGAGGGCGAGGCCTACTATCATGGCGAGAAGATGCCAGCTAAAGATGCTTTAGCAAAAGCTGGCCTTGAACCAATTCTTTTAGGCCCGAAAGATGGACTGGCACTTGTAAGTTCTAATGCTTTGGCGGCAGGTCAGGGTGCCTTGGTTTTATATGAACTAAAAAAACTAATTACGCTGGCAGACGTAATTTACAGTTTCAGCCTGGAAGCTTTTAAGGGTAATGTCAGCCCGCTTAATGAGGAAATCAACCGGGTGCGCCGCTTCAAAGGGCAAAACGAAAGCGCGGCCAATGTAAGAAACCTTCTCAAAGGCAGCTATCTTTGGGTGCCAAACATTGCGACTGCCCTGCAAGATCCACTTTGTTTCCGCTGTGCCTGCCATATTCATGGTGCTGTTCGCGATTCGCTCTATTATCTCGAAGAACTTATGGATATTCAGATGAATTCTTCAGATGACAACCCTTGCGTGCTAATGAACCAAAATGCAATCATGTCCTGTGGTAATTTTGAAGTTGTTAACTGGGCAGTAGCTTTTGAAATGGTTGGCATAGCGCTCAGCCATCTTTCACGGGCCGCTTGCTTCCGAACTATCAAGTTAAGCACTGGGCACTTTACTGGCCTACCACGGTTTTTGACGCCTGACCCGGAACATGTAATTGCTTTTGGTACAATTCAAAAACCGGTTACTGCGCTTGATGCGGAGATTAGGCATTTGGCTAATCCGGTAAGTATGGACTTTTATGCTGTTGCTGGCGATATTGAAGACCATTGCAGTAATACTCCCTATGTGGTGCAAAAGACCCGGAAGATTGTTGATAACCTCTATTACATTCTTGGCATAGAAGCCATTCATGCTGCGCAAGCCTGTGATTTGCGGCAAGAAGGAGAATTCAGATTGGGCGATGCTGGTCATGGTGTGCACCAAAAGATCCGCGAGGTCATCCCCTTTTTAGCACAAGACCGCAATCTTACCATCGATATTGCTAATGCCTATAAATTACTGAAATCCGGCGTCCTCTTAGACGTAATTAATAGTTAATAAAGCCCGGATTGAACAATGCTGTAGGCTCCCGGAAAGATGATGATACAGATGGGTAAAGGGACCAGTGATAATCCGGGAGTATACATCACCAGAGGGGGGAGTGTGTAATTGACTTAAAGCATAATTTTATTTGCGTTTTGGAGAGCAAATGAGGAGGTGAATATTGGACAGGAAAATAAAGAAAACACGGCTTGTGCCGAGCCTTTGGCGAAAGCGGAAGTCGATGTTGCCCTTATCCTGCTTTTAAGAAAGTTTAATACTCTCTGTTAGGGTAAAAAAATGCCGTCTACTCTGTGGCAACAGAGCAAAGCGGCAAAAAAGAAATAAAATTAATTCAATTACATTATAGTAACAAATATTTATGCAGAATTCAAGGAGGTAAATATATGAAAAAGAATATAGCAGCTACGTTAGCCCTCGTATTTGGACTAAGTATTGCCGGGACAGCTTTTGCCGCTAATCCTTTCGCGGACGTTCCGGTGAAACATTGGTCGTATGACGCTGTTCAGCAGTTGGCTAACGATGGCATCATTACCGGTGGTGGCGATGGCAGTTATCAAGGTGAAAGAGCAGTTAGCCGCTATGAAATGGCTGCTGTTGTTGCTAGCGCGATAGCTCATGCTGACAAAGCCAATGCGGCTGATAAAGCCCTCATTGAAAAATTGGCTGCGGAGTATGAAGCCGAACTGGAAGGCTTAAATGTTCGCCTGACTAAGGTAGAAAAGAAGCAGGGCAATATTAAGTTCTCGGGAGAGTTCCGTGAGCGTTATGAGTGGACAAAGGTTGATCCTAGTACTGGTACCGACTCCACAGCGATGAAGACGCGTGTGCGTTTAAATATCGCTACTCAGATGTCAGATGATGTAGCGTTTAATGCCCGGTTTCACAGTGAATCCAAAAAAACTAACGAAGCTGGCGATGCATATATAGATCTTGCCTATTTATCAGGCAAACTTTTTGAGGGCGTGAATTTTACCGCAGGGCGTATGGTTATGTCTGTTGGTAAAGGTATTACTTGTGATACCTGGCATGATTGGGATGGAGCGAAAATTAGTTTTGGGAATAAAGTGAAAGTTAACGTAGGTGCTGCCAAGTATCATAGTACAACAGGCTGGGATTCGCCTAACTATGCGTATGCTGATCTAAACTATGCGTTTACTCCTAACTTTGATATGAGCTTAGCTTATTTTACAGACAGTCAAGACTATAATGAATATAAAACAAAGGCCATTGGGTTCAGTTATGCCTTTAACAAATTTGTTCTAAAAGCAGAATATGGTAAAAATGGAGCTGACAATGCGAAACAAGCAAATAATGGTTCTGAGGCCAAAGCCTGGTATGGCAATCTGAAATACCTGGGTGCTAACGCTGCTAAAGTGCATTCCTATGGCGCTTGGATAGGCTATAGAAAAGCTGATAAAGGCTTTGACCCAGAATGGTGGAGCACTCCGGAATCTAGCGATGTAGCTGGAGGCCTTGCCGCTCTTAACGACACCAAAGGCTTTGAATATGGTGTTGAGTACACCGTATTTAAAAATGCCATTTTCGCTGTGCAATACAATGATATGAAAGACAAAAATGGTGATAGCCCAGACGGTAGACGCAATCTATTTACGAGCTTATCCTACTCCTTCTAGGTAAAAGACCAAGGCAAATGCCTTGATCCATATAATATCTCTGATTTCCGAGAAGAGCACATAACATAGAGGGGGATGCAGCTAACATATTGAGAGCGATGATTTCGATAGAAATATATATGAAGCGCACAACGTGCGCACGAAAGGAAGGCAGAGCTTATGAGCACACAAATCCATACTCCGGTAGAGAAAAACTCCGGTAAGGGTTTTTGGGACGGTGTCCGCAAGGACGTTTTTATTCCAGGCATCATTCTCTTCAGCATTGCGGCAATCATCGGAATTGTGAACAACAAGGCGCTGACCCAAAGCTCTCAGGCGTTCTTTACCTGGTCTTTGGAGAACTTTGGCTGGCTATACCAGTATGCGTTAATGAGCAGT
This sequence comes from Bacillota bacterium, assembly GCA_017889675.1. Taxonomy (GTDB): domain Bacteria; phylum Bacillota; class Negativicutes; order Sporomusales; family Sporomusaceae; genus Sporomusa. The sequence continues at coordinate 31,176 of JAGGAA010000004.1, forward strand.
ACTATTCTGGTGGCCATTATCACGTTTTCCAAAGTAGGCAACATCAAGCTGGGCGGTGCGGAGGCCCAGCCCAAATACCCCTTCTGGACCTGGTTTGCCATGACCCTCACTGGCGGCGTTGCCACAGGCATCGTCACTTGGGGTGTCAACGAGCCTCTGATCTATTACGGTAATGTCTGGGGCGAGCTGGACACGCTGGGCATTACGCCCTTTACCGCAGAAGCGGCGCGATTTGCCATGGGGCGCAGTTTTTATAACTGGACCTTTATGCCTTATTCGATTTATGCTCTGTGCGGTGTACTGGTAGCCTACCTGTATTTTAACAAAAAGCAAAAGCTCAATATTACCGCCACCCTTCAGCCCGTTTTCGGCCAGCGGATCACCAAGGGTGTTCTGTCTTCCTGTGTGGATTGTCTTTCCATGCTGGCTCTGGGCGTGGGCATCTGCGGCGGCCTTGCCATGTGCATCACGTTGGTAGTCACCGGCCTGCGTACCTACGGCATACAGGAAAGCATACCTCTGTTTGTGTTGATCGGCGTGGTGTTAATTGCCAGCTTCACCTTCTCATCTTACATTGGCATGGATAAGGGTCTGAAGGTGTTAGGCAGCCTCAACGCCTGGTTCTACTACGGCATTCTGGTGCTGCTGCTGTTCACCGGCCCCATGCTGTTCATCCTGCGCAACAGCACCGCCGGTTTGGCCGTGTGGCTGCATCAATTTTGGCTGTGGGGCTTGGATCCCATCGATATCGGCGGCGCAGCCCTTACCCGCTCCTGGACCTTGTTTGACTGGGCTTGCTGGATTGCCTATGCGCCGGTAACCGGCATCTTCCTGGCCATGATGGCCAGGGGGCGCACCATCCGGGAATTTCTCGTCGTTAACTGGATTCTTCCTTCGGTGTTCGGCCTGATATGGTTCAGTATCTGGGGCAACAGCGCACTGTACATGCAGATGACCGGTACGGCCGACCTGGTGGGCGCTATCAAAGAGGGCGGCGCGGTTATGGCCCTGTGGGAGTTCCTCAAGCATCTGCCCTTCGGCCTTGGGGCCATCGTTATTCCTGTGAATATCATTATTATCTTCATTTCTTTTGTTACGGCGGCTGACGCTACCCTGACAAACGTAGGTTCCATGTGCATGAAGGACGTTCCCATCGGTACCGAGCCTCCCGGCTTCATCAAGATCATTTGGGGTATTATCATCGGTGTCGTGGCTGTGGTCATGGCAGCCTTCGGCGGCGGCGCTCAGGGTGTTGACGGCGTTAAGGCGTTGGCAACGGCAGGCGGATTTTTGGTGCTCTTTATATTCTTGTTCCAAATTATCGCGGCATGCAAGGTGTTCTTTACCCAAAAGGCATCCAGCGACGTGGTAGACGTGAAAGAAGAAGATTAAGCAGGCCGTATCCCGGGGAAGCCTGTATCTCTACAGTCTTCCCCCTCCTTATGTTTTGTAAAACATAGTATAAGCCAAATGAACAAAAACTTTGATTGTCGGGTAAGGCGGCAAAATTTCCGGCAAAGAAATACCCGACAATCTGATGGGAGGGAAGAAATGCTAATTAACCTTACTGTTAATGGCAGACAGCATACGTTAGAGGTAGAACCGCAGGAAAGGCTGCTTGACATGCTGCGGCAAAAACTGAAATTGACAGGTGCCAAAGAAGGCTGTGGCGAAGGTGAATGCGGTGCTTGCACTGTCATCATGAACGGGGAGGCTGTTAATTCTTGTATGGTGCTTGCGTATCAGGCCAGAGAGGCCGAAATACTGACAATTGAAGGTTTAGCGCCTAATGGCGGGTTGGATGCTGTGCAGCACGCATTTGTCGAAAATGGTGCCGTACAGTGCGGGTACTGTACGCCAGGCATGGTTATGAGTACCAAAGCCTTGTTAATGAAAAACACTAATCCAACTGAAGCGGAGATAAAAGAGGCTCTTGCTGGGAACCTTTGCCGGTGTACCGGCTATGTAAATATTATCAAAGCAGTTAAGGCCGCTGCTGGCGAATTGAATGGAGGCTAAAGCAGATGACCGGCTATAGAATCGCAGGTTTTTTGAGGTTGGAGGATGTTTTGCGGGAAATTACGCAGACCTCTGTCAGAACAGTGTTTATTAGCGGCGGCACTGATTTTATCAATAATGGTATTGGGGACAAGGCCGAATTGGTGATAGACCTTGCGCAAGTCGCAGATCTTAAATATATAAAAGATCTTGGTTCTGAAATAAGGATTGGCGGCGGTACGACCTTTGCCGCCATCGCGGCCAGTCCGATTATTAAGGCCAGAGCTAGCGCCCTGGCACAGGCTGCAAGTCGAGTCGGTTCGGTGCAAATCAGAAACCGGGCGACAATCGGCGGCAATATTGCCAGTGCTTCGCCTGCCGGTGACAGTCTGCCGGTACTTGCTGCTTTTACTGCCGGTGTCCATACCGCAGGCAGTCAAGGCACTCGCTCCTTGACATTAACAGAAGCTTTGAATGGGCTTCAGGCTAAAGAAATAATAACAGAAGTCGTTATTCCGACTCCTGGGGAGAGTCGCAGCGGGTTTGTGAAAATTGGCAGCCGGTCACAGGTGACGATTGCCAAGGTGAGTTTGGCTGCCAATATTATGTATGATCGCAGTAAAAAGATGATTATTGTCGGTAAGGCAGCAATGGGCGCTTTGGGGAAAGTGCCGGTATGTCCGCTTACAGTACAGCAATTCTTCAGTCAACGGGTAGTTGATGAACATTTTGCTGACGATTTATCACAGCTGCTTGTTGAAACGGTAGACGAGATGATAGCGGGCCGGGCTTCACGTCCCTACAAAAGGGCAGCCGTGAAAGGACTGGTTTATGATTTGGCCGGACTATTGTTTGACGCTTGCGAAAATAATTAATTACGATGGAATCAGGAGGTAACGAAATGGACGCTAAACCTGCGCACAATTTTAAGTATGTTGGCAGGTCCATACCCATCGAGGATGGAGCGGCTAAAGCAAGCGGCAGCATAAAATATACTGGGGACATGGTTGTGGATGGGATTTTATATGCCCAACTAGTATTTAGTCAGGTTCCCCACGCTCGAATCAAGAATATTGACATTTCTGAGGCCATGGCTGTGCCTGGCGTTGTAAAAATATATCAACGTGACAACTCAACGCAGATAAAATTTAATTCGCAAATGTGGTTTGCCGGACAGAATGCGGTCGAGGATCAGGAGCTTTTTCCAGAAGTAGTACGATATATTGGTGATACGGTAGCAGCGGTAGTCGCAGAAACTAAGGAGGCAGCTCTGGCGGCGGCAGACCTTATCAAGGCTGAGTACGATACTTTGCCAGTTGTTATTGATCCAGAGGAGGCACTTAGTGGACAGGTTGCTCTTCATGATAGCGGCAATCCATTTTTCACAATGGAAGCTAACTGCGGTGATGTTGAAGCTGTTCTAAAAACAAATGCAGGCGTAGTGGTTGAAGACCGGGTGGAAACACCCAAAATTCATCATGCGGCCATGGAAAACCATGTATGTATTGCCGTACCAGACCATCGGGGGAGAATGACAGTATACAGCCCCTGTCAGATTGTATATTCGGTGCGCCTCATTGTGGCTAAGGTGTTAGGGGTACCGTATCACAAGGTTCGAGTTATCAAAACTCCCATCGGCGGATCGTTTGGCGGCAAACAGGAAGTAACCCTTGAAACGTATTGTGCCTATTTTGCTAAAGACTTGAACAGACCAGTGAAAATTGAATTTGACCGCTGGGCAAGTATTGTAGCCACTCGTACAAGAACAAAGACGATTGGTTATGTAAAAACAATGGTAAGCCCTGAAGGCAAGATTTGGGCGAGGGATATGAAATATATTGTTGATACCGGGGCTTATACCTCAAATGGTCGTGCCATTTGCTATGCTATGGCCAAAAAACTGTTTAGACTATACCGCATTCCGAACCAACATTATCAAGCGCTAGCTGTACATACCAATACAACCATAGCGGGGGCTGCACGGGGCTATGGTTCGCCGCAAGTTCAAACAATTGCCGAAATCAATTTGGATAATGCAGCAAGACATTTAAATATGGACCCAGTTGAATTTCGCCTGAAAAACTTAGTGCATCCCTATGACGCTGATCCGAGCGGCGGGCCTGATCTAGGTAACGCCAGGATTATTGATTGCGTGCGTAAAGGTGCGGAGACGTTTGGCTGGAACGCAAAATGGAGTCAGCCAAAGCGTGCGGGCCGATGGCAAACCGGGGTTGGGATGGCCTGCGCTACCCATGGAAATGGTTATTACGGCGCATACCAGGAATTTGGTACAATGACGATTCGAATGCTGGAAGACGGTAGTATTATGCTTAATGCCGGTTTGCATGACCTGGGTAATGGTACGGTTACAGCCATGAAGCAGATTGTCGCAGAAGTCTTGGATATTTCACTGGATATGATTGAAGCTCCGGAAGCCGATACCGATGTCAGTCCATACGATATTGGCTGCCAGGCCAGTCGGGTAATTCATGTTTGCGGTGCCAATGCTATGCAGGCAGCCGAAGAATTGCGCAGTTTGTTCATAATCGAAGCGGCTAAAATTCTTACGTGCAATGAAGCAGAGATAGCGTTAGAAGACGGCAGAATTTGGCGTAACGGCAATTCCGGGAACACCATGAGCTATGGTCAAATGGCGGCTATGATTCAACAAAAAAATCAGGTCGAACTTATCCGTACTGTTACCTATCAAGCACCCGCCAATCCGGGTTCCTATGCAGCAAATTTTGTGGAAGTGGCTGTAGATACCTATACTGGTTTTGTTAAGGTTGTGGACGTTGTAGCCGTACATGATATTGGTCAGGCGATTAACACTGGCTTTGTCGAAGGGCAGATCCACGGCGGTATTCAAATGGGATTAGGTATGGCAATCGCTGAAGATATTGATTATGATGAAAAGTCAGGTATCGCCCGTGGCAGCCGCTTTAGCAAATACCATCTTGTTAATGCGCCAGATATGCCGCCTGTCAGAGTCATATTAATTGAAAAAGGGGAAGAATATGGTCCGTATGGAGCCAAAAGCATAGGTGAGATTGCGACGATTCCCATTACTGCAGCTACCGTAAATGCAATAAACCATGCTCTTAATGCCAATCTAACAATACTGCCGGTAACACCGGATAAAATTATGGCCATGCTTACTGAGCAGCAGAATAAGTAACTAAAGAAGATGCACTAGTCAGTCATTCGTTGACGAGCTAGTGCATCTTTCTTTGGTAAAACGTCAGATTATAGAGGAGCTATACTATTTAATTTTCCCAATAGAAATATTTATTCGGTAATTGCCATATTTCAAAACAGAATCCAAAAAACAGTTCAGAGCTTCTTGTGACTTGACCTGAACTTTCAGCAGATAACAGCCTTCGCCACTGATTCGGCTAGCTTCTACCACTGCTTCCTGGCTTTGTAAGAATACATGGAGAGCTCGATGATTAGTTGTTTTCATAAATATGGTTATATATGCTGTTATGGTTGTTCCCAGCAGTTGTTCATCAAGCAAAACAGAGTATCCCTGTATCACACCTAACTCTTCCATTCGTGAAATTCGCTTCGAAACTGCCTGACCTGTTAGGTGAACTAGTTCACCGATATCTCTAAGCTGCATTTTGCAGTTTGTTTTTAATAGTTTTATGATCGCCAAATCAGTATGATCAAGCATTTTTCATTAAATCCTTTCATGAGGAAATCGGAAATGGTTCCATACTTTCGCGGCACAATTGGAGCTGTCAGTATAATTAGTATAACAAAGGATGTGAGCATAATCCAGAATGAAATATGGGGGGAATTGACAGTGAAAAAAGCGTTACTCGTAATTGATGTGCAAAATGAATACTTTACCGGCAAAATGCCGGTTACTTACCCACCGGGGAGTTTTAATAAAATTCTTCAGGCTGTAGAGGCAGCTAATCAAAATAACATTCCGGTAATTCTTATCAGACATGAAGCAACACAACAAGCTGCTGCTTTTGTAAAAGGCAGTAGGGGTTGGGAAATTCGTGAAGAGCTGCTGGAAAAAGAATATGTACGTATTTTTGATAAGGATCTTCCGGGAAGTTTTACAGGTACCGGACTTCGGGATTATTTAACAGGGAGGGGTATAGATACAATTGTTATCTGCGGCTACATGACCCAGATGTGCTGTGATACGACGGCGAGGCAGGCATTTCATCTTGGATTTTTTGTCGAATTTCTGTCAGATGCCACCGGTACTTTGGATGTATCCAATAATGCTGGTAAAATAACGGCAGAGGAACTGCACAAGGCGATACTTATAACGCAAGCTATGCGGTTTTCTAAGGTGATTTCTACTGATGAATGGATTAAAAATTATAAAAAGGAATAGTGGGATAGGGAACCTCTGTCTGCAGGTTAAGGCTTGACAACTGTTTCCAGGAATGGTATTCTAATTCCATAATAAAAAACTGAATAGTACGAGATAGGTGCCTTAAGGGCTTAATAGGGAAGTCCGGTTAAATGCCGGCGCGGTCCCGCCACTGTAACGGGGAGCAAGTTTAAAATATGCCACTGAGACGATAGTCTTGGGAAGGTTTAAGCAAGCAACGATCCGGAGTCAGGAGAACTGCCTAGCTGACAATCACCGTTTGTTACCCACGAGGTATGGGGAGGGGATTACAGTAGGCACTTTTAAGTGTACCTAGTTTAATTCGCTCCTGGCTAACCGCCAGGAGCTTTGTATTAGCTTACTGGTTATCACTCCTGACTATAAACGGTCAGGAGTTTTAATATTTATGACATTTTTCTCAAACGCTCCTTTTGAATATTGCGCCGTTGGCGCGGGTCATTTTTGACCCTTTCTTTTTACAATTCTACTATGATATAAATTCACTGGAAATTGTGCATGTCAAACAGTATAGTAAACAAACTTGAACCATTATATTAACAAGACAGGAATAACAATATGGATATTTCATTAGCATTATCAGATGTTTTGAAAATGTGGAAAACTGCATTACCGGCCATGTTTTTAGGCTGTTATTGTGGTGTTGTTCTTAAAAACCGACGTTTTTTTACTTGGTTCAGCAAAGTGTTGCGGCCGATGACTTCACTGGGTAAATTGCCGGAAGCTTTAGGCCCATTTTTTATTTTATGTTTACTGAACAGGTATGCGGCTAATGCTATGCTGGCTGAATTTGGCCGTAACGCTGTTGTAAATAAAAATGGCATCATTGCTGTTTATCTGATGGGTTCTCTGCCTACCGGCATCTATTTCACTATCTTTTATTTCAGTCCAGCTTTGATCGCCGGGTTGGGCTGGAAACTGGGTATGGCATTTATGGCGATAAACATTGGCATGAGTACTCTTGTAACAGTAATTGGCATCTTATGGAATCGCATTAACTTCCGGCAAGATGACGCCAGCCATTCGGAACATCAGCAGACATTTTCCAGTGCGACAGCCGATAAGATCGATCTGGTAGCTGCGGCTAGGACGGCCTTTTGGCAATTTTGGGATATAGCCGTAGTTTTTGTGCCGGTTACGTTTGTTTTCGCGTTGTTTATGCATACCGATATTATTAACGAGATTCTGCCAGGTGCTGCCCCTGTTTTACACAAGGTCAATTTGACTGCAGCCGGAGTTTTGGTTATTTTGGCTGGGATACCTACGATGATTGCGGCCATAGGTGTTGCCGGAACGCTGCTGCAAAGCGGCGCACTGGTGGCGGAGGAGATAATTTTTACACTTTTGGTGGCGTCTTTTTTTCATAATGTATATGATGCTGTATCCCGTGTATTACCGACAAATGTTTCGATATTTGGTGTCAAGTTGGGTGTTGTTGTTACTGTCGTGGGTACTGTCGTCTATCTTGCGATGGTGGCGCTGGCCGCCAGCCTCGCTTTGTAAGCGCGAGCTACTGATGGTGAATGTGTAAAATAATCATTGACGCTCTATGTCGATCAATGATATGATTGGTAAAAATATGGAATATTATATTTTCTAACAGACAACTGAATATATTGAGATAGGTGCCCATTAGGGCTTAATAGGGAAGACCGGTTAAAAGCCGGCGCGGTCCCGCCACTGTAACGGGGAGTAAGCTTAAGATATACCACTGGGACAACAGTCTTGGGAAGGTTTAAGCAAACCATGATCCGGAGCCAGGAGAACTGCCTGTCTGACAATCACCGTTTTTCACCCACGCGGTATGGGGAGGGGATTACAGTTAAGTGCTATTACGTATTTTGCTGAATTCACTCCTGGTTTTAAACCAGGAGTTTTTCATTTCACTTTACTGTTTCACTCCCTGATTTTTACGGCAGGGAGTTTATTTTTTGCCACTTCTCTGTCATGCTCATTTAAGTATGTCTTATTTGGCGTGGGGTATAAAACCTGGAGGATAATAATGGAGCACTAAAAAACTATATCTATTTTCGATCTTGAGGTAAAAAGATAATTACAAGGATAGGGGAAATTTTGATGAAAAAGAAAACTGCTATTGCATTGTGTGCTGTATTTAGTTTAAGTGTGGCTGGTACTGTATTGGCTGCTCCGGCGAATCTTTTTGCTGTAGTTCCGGAAAAACACTGGACCTACAGTGCTATCAGTCAGTTGGCGGATGCTGGTCTGGTCGAAGCCTTTGGCGGAGGAGTTTACAGAAAAGATGTCATCTTAACGCGCTGCGAAATGGCAGCTATTGTAGCCAAAGCCATGGTAAAATCAGCTAACGCTGATGTGGCAGCCCAAGCCACTATTGAAAAACTTAAAGCTGAATTTGCTCCTGAATTTAACCTGAGTGAAACAAATAATGTTGCCAGCCGTTTAGACAAATTAGAGAAAAATGCGTCGCCGATAAAAATCACCAATGGTGATGTCCGGATTCGTTACCAGAGTAACTGGGATCAAAAAGCTAAAAATACTGACAAAGACGCAGACACACGCATACAAGAGCGAGTGAGACTAAATATTGCGGCAGATATTACCGATAATCTAAAGTTCAATAGCCGTCTTGTGGCAACACATACCAGTAATAAGCGT
>JAGGAA010000258.1 GCA_017889675.1 Bacillota bacterium
TGCAAGGTAGACAATACAGGATTAGGAGCAGTTTGACCCAAACCACAAAGAGCAGTAGCTTTAATGTTTTTGGCCAGGGATTCTAGCAACTCAATATCACCCTCACGGCCTTCACCTTCGGTAATCCGAGTGAGAATTTCCAACATACGCTTGGTGCCTTCACGACATGGGGTACATTTGCCGCAAGACTCAGATTGCGTGAAGTTCAAGAAAAACTTAGCAACGTCAACCATACAAGTGGTCTCATCCATTACGACCAGGCCACCTGAACCCATCATGGCACCAACTTTAATAAGCGAGTCATAATCTACCGATAAATCAAGCAGACTTTCAGGCAAACAGCCGCCAGATGGACCGCCGATTTGGACTGCTTTGAATTTATTGCCGCCTTGAATGCCGCCGCCAATCTCAAAAATAATTTCACGCATGGTGATACCCATCGGAACTTCCGCCAAACCAGTATTATTAATCCGGCCGGTAAGTGCAAATACCTTCGTACCTTTACTGCGCTCAGTTCCGATGGATGCATACCAATCAGCACCCTTAGTGATAATTTGCGGTACATTAGCAAAAGTTTCAACATTATTGATATTGGTAGGTTTGCCCCATAAGCCCGAAATAGCCGGGAATGGTGGACGAGGACGTGGCATACCGCGTTTACCCTCAATGGAAGCTAACAGCGCCGTTTCTTCACCACATACAAAGGCACCCGCGCCTTCTTTGATTTTTAATTTAAAGTTGAAGCCTGAGCCTAGGATATTTTCACCTAATAGACCCAATTCTTCAGCTTGCTTAATAGCTATTTTCAGTCGTTTGATAGCCAGCGGATACTCGGCACGAACATAGACGTAGCCTTCATCGGCGCCAATTGCGTAGCCACAGATAGCCATACCTTCAATTATACGATGGGGATCACCTTCAAGTACGCTACGATCCATGAATGCACCAGGATCACCCTCGTCAGCATTACAAACAACATATTTTTTCGTGCCAGGTGCACCAGCGGTAAAGCCCCATTTCATACCTGTTGGGAAACCGCCGCCCCCCCGACCACGTAGACCAGCCTTTTTAACTTCATCAATCACGTCTTGCGATTTCATTTCTGTCAACGCTTTACCTAAGGCTTCATAACCACCCTCAGTTATATATTCGTTGATCTCTTCTGGATTAATATGACCGCAGTTAGCCAACACATAACGCATCTGCTTTTTATAGAATGCAATATCGCTGTAACTTGGAATTTTTTCGTGAGAAATAGGCTCTTTATATAATAACCGCTCAACAATACGACCTTTGTAAAGATGGGTTTCAACCAATTCAGCCACATCGGCTTCCTGAACACGAACATAGAAGGTACCTTCAGGATAAATGATGACCAGCGGGCCCATTTCACAGAAGCCATGACAGCCGGTTTCAATAATTTTTACTTCTTTATCTAAACCCTTTTTGGCTAGTTCTTCCTGAAATGCGGCTTCTACTTTTTTTGAGCCTGAAGACACGCAACCGGTACCGGCACAAATGAGCACATGCGCTCTGATATGTTCCATACTATCCCCTCCTGTTACTTTACAAAAAAATTATTCAACTATTTTACCGATAGCAAGCTCGGCAATAATCCGTCCGTTAACTACATGTTCGGCAATAATTTTTGGCACATCGGCCGGTGTAACTCTGCCATAAGTTATCCGCGGTTCACCAGGGCGCACAACGTCAAGAAGCACCTCTTTTTCACACATGCCAATACAGCCTGTTTGGCAGACTTTAACATCTTCTAGTTTACGCTTGGCAACCTCTTCTAATACAGCAGTCATAACTTGCCTGGCGCCTGCAGCAATACCACAAGTACCCATTCCAACAATTATCTGCGTGCCACCATCATGGCGCAGGTTGTTTTTAGTCTTAAGCTGTTCCCGCAGACGTTTCAAATCTTCAATTGTTTTCATCGTTAGCACCTCCGTACAAATTGGCTATATTATCTGACAAGTACCCATGCAACCAGATTAATACGTCTGGCTGCGTTAATGATATCCCATCTAAAATATCGGCTATCTCGCGAGAAGAAATTGAGATACTTTTGTCATCAACCGTATGCTTATAAGAAAATTCCAGTACCGGATTTCCAACAAGTATGCTCTTAATTGTTTCCACTAAATTTCCCATTGGTGGCCTATCAAAGTGGCTATGCTGGTACATAGCTTCAATCACTGTACCCTGCCCTGGTGTTGAATCAATCTTTAAATACCCACCACAACGTTTAGTAGACATATCCATTAGCGGCAATCCCAATCCTATCCGCCGGGTAGTTCTGGTGGTTATAAAAGGATCAATTACCAACTGCCGCATTTTTTTATTCATGCCCCGACCATTGTCATACACTCTAATAACCATACTATCCTTAACTATAGTTTCAATAATTTCTAATTTAACTGCTGTCGCCCCAGCTTCGATTGAGTTTTGAACTAAGTCAAGTATATGAAGCGATATTTCGCGCATAGGCTAAATGCTAGGCGTATTGGGCCAATAAATCGGGAATTACTTCAGGAGTCAGGCGACCATGGGTATCATCATTGACCATCATTACCGGAGCCAAACCACAAGCACCAATACAAGCCACTGTTTCCAATGTAAATTTAAGATCAGGAGTGGTGCCACCAGCTTTAACTTGCAGACTATCTTCCAGTGCCGCAAGAATAGCTTTAGCGCCGCGCACATGGCAAGCAGTGCCTTGGCAAACACGGATAATGTTTTTACCACGAGGATTGAGATGGAATTGCGAGTAGAAGGTTACTACACCGTAAATCTGGCTAACCGGAATTGCCATTTTTTCAGCAATCGCCTGAATAACTTCTCTAGGCAGATAGCCGTAAGCATGTTGTGCGTCCTGCAGCACCGGGATAAGAGCGCCTTTTACACCCTGGTATTTGGCAAGAATTGCATCCAATTGATCAAGAGCCAGCTTGCCTACTTCACCGCCGCCACAGCAGCAGCATTTAGTTTCGTTGTCGCTGTTCATTTTAACTCCTCCTTATGAAAAAAATCACATTTGTTCTACTAAAACTACTATCAAACAGTGGCTAAACCACCACCTTTCGCAAGTCTTGAGCTAATAATGCCTGGCGGATTTCCCCTAACGTCGGTTGCTCAATATAGAAGACGGTCTTAGGGCCATGAATAAAATCATCCATTACATGGGCATCCGAGGCTGTTATTATAGGCAAGCATCCAATAGTAGGAATACGCTGTGACGCCTGCTCTACACTCATATTTCTTGATACTTCCACCGCCGCCAATTCAACATCAGGTGGAATAAAACCCAGTTGTGAAATAATACTATAAGTTGGCCTGTCTATATGGCTGGCAATACAAATTCCACCAAGTTTTTTTACTTGTGTTGTGATTTCTGCAATACCAATAGTCAATGATGCTAGCAGCATTTCCGTTTTCTCAGCAACAAAATTATCGTCAGCATCAACAATAAATTGAGCACCAAACCTTTCAGCATCATTGAGGCGTCCTGACCTATGCTGCTGAA
>JAGGAA010000259.1 GCA_017889675.1 Bacillota bacterium
AATTGCTGCAAAGTTGAAGCTATAAATAATGGATTCAAAGGTTTAGAAGGATCGTTTTGCCTATGTTATCGCACAAATTACCAAAAGTATTAAGGAAAAAAAGGTCCAAAGACGACTTTTTCATCTAGGTATTTTATGGAATAATACAAAAAAGCATATACCGACTATTTTGAAGGCTCGGATACTCAATTAGACTTTCTAATAGCTTGGAAATCGTCTCCTGTATCCTTCGGTGTGACGGGCAAAGATGGCAGTGACATGTCAAAAAAACCGTGGTAATATGGTAGCATAGAATACTTTTAATAATTTTACCGCTACCACTATGCAGGAGGAACGATGAAGTATGAGTGATTTCTTCTTTTTTAGGATTGCGGAACAGAAAATACAAGAGGCAATTGAACAAGGTGAACTTGATAATTTGCCCGGCAAAGGAAAACCGCTAATCTTTGATGATGCTCAGATACCACAAGAACTCCGCTCTTCGTATAAAATACTAAAAAATAACGGTGTTCTTCCGACTGAGATGGCGCTAAAACGGGAGATTGTATCATTAGAGAGTCTTCTACAGGTCTGTTTGTGTGAGGATAATAAGGAAAATCTACGCAAACAACTTAGTAATAAACAGGTGCAGCTAGGTATCCTTATGGATAAACGCAAACGTCGCAAATAAAAGGTTTTCAATCATATAAAAACATGTGATTGAAGCAAAGATCCGTTTGTTTACTAGGCGTACTTCCTGTTAGTATGTTAAATTACAAAATCATTGCATAGAGCAATTGATTTTGCAATGGTAAAATTATAGATAGCAGAGTTATCTTGGATACTGGACGTCAGCAGTGAGTAGGCCAGCCGGGAGCCGATCCCGGCATAAATATAACAAGCCATCAGTATTAATACTGACGGCTAATCTTGTCTATTTTATAAAAATATTTGAATTTAGTTTCATGATTGTGTAAAATTTGCACCCTTTGGGTAGCGTATGCTTTTATATAGTTTTGTGGCTCAACTGGCAGCCGGGAGCTGTTAATTGAGCCTTTTTGCGCGCAAAACTTCCGATTGAAGCCTTCGAAAACCGTCCCCTTGTATCCGCTGTACTATTTCAACCCGCAGTAAGACCCACTTCCTCACGTTGCAGCTTGAAAGCAGGTCTTGTAGGCAACCATTGACCACAGTTAGCCCTCATCAGTGTGTCCGCCCCAATGGAATATAGTACCGCAGTTTTTACATTTTCCCAAATAACGATGACCTTCTATTGCTGTTTCTCCCGTATTGGATGATCCACATTTAGGACAGTCTAGACCTTGGGAAATCGGATACGGATCCTTTTCACTACCATATGCAACGGCTGCAATTCCAATAATGCTTACGCATAATGCAAACATTACCAATAAAGCCACTACTTTTTTTTGATTTTTCACTACTATCACCTCCTTTCGAAAAATAGACCTTGGCAAACAATATAGGCGGTGCCTCATAGCAGCCAACCTTGATATTTTACATTTAGCCAGTTGTTTAACTTCTTCAACCGTCCTTGAAGCATCCCAAGCCATAATATAAACAGTTATGCCAAAAACTAGCGAACCAAGACCGTCAGCCATATTTTTAAACCTGATATTATTTTCTTAATCAATTTTATATACCGTCATTGTAAAACATTTTTTTTTACTTGTATACTATACGAAAGTATACTCTTCATATCCAGTGAACTCGTTTCAGCATAGCTGAAACATTGGGGATTCAGGTGGAGAGTCTACGCCACCTGAATTAACACCGGCGGGAGTCTTGACTCGCGTACTAAGATAAATTTCGTTTCATCTGGATATAGTTCTTCCTTCCCGATCCGGGCAATTAAAACAAGCTCATCTAATGACAAGTCTCAAAGCAATGGCACCTGTTTCAGAAAAACTACCCAGTCAAAAATCTTCTATGTCACTATCTCTACTGCACACAAAAATAGAAATAAGCTCCTGAGCCTTTTACTCACTGCTCATTTCTATCAGTTGTGCTTGATAAGTCAAGACCGCCATAGCAGATTCTGTCATGCAGACTTTGCAAATCGATAGGGAACGCACACTCATCCCAGCGGTCCATCTGCATCCAGCGAATGAATTGTTTCACCCACTGGTTGAGTCGTAGTTGGCGAAACAGGTTTTCTTCTGCTAGGTTTTCCTTGGCACTTTGAAAAGCGGCTCTGACTTTTTCTATATCAATGGTATAGCCAAGTGACGGGTTGGCTTTATACCAGTTTTCTTCTTTCGCCCAATCATCGGTTTCTGCTATACCGTAAATGGCCGGATAAAAGGTCTGGTCTATTTTTCTATCCGATAAGACATCTGTTGCTTTTTGATGTACTTCATAGCAAATGGAGTTTCGGTCATTACCAGCGGTAGTGATTAAGAAAAACAACGGCTGCGTTCTGGCATCACCGGAACCTTTGGTCATAACGTCGTAGAGGTTGCGGTTGGGCTGGGCATGTAATTCGTCGAATACTACGGCATGGACATTTAATCCGTGCTTTGTATAAGCTTCCGCTGAGAGTACTTGGTAGAAACTATTTGTCGGCTGATACACCAATCGCTTTACCGACATGATAGGCTTAATCCGCTTTTTAAGTGCAGGACACTGGTCCACCATGTCAACGGCTACGTCAAATACGATGGAAGCCTGCTGCCGATCGGAGGCACAAACATACACCTCGGCTCCCCACTCATTGTCGCCGCAGGTCATGAGGAGCGCCACCGCCGCTGAGAGCTCACTCTTTCCATTCTTTTTCGGTATTTCGATATACGCCGTGTTATATTGCCGGTAACCATTTTCTTTTACCTTACCGAAGATATCCCGAATGATTTTGTCTTGCCATGATAAAAGTTCAAAAGGTACACCACGCCACTGCCCTTTGGTGTGTTTTAAGCAGTTGATAAAACTAACTGCATGCTGAGCTTTTGCCTCATCATACACTCTTCTTACCCCCGCTTAGTAAAATCAGCTCCATTGGATCAGTAGCATCCTGTCGGCTCACTTCCGAGACAATTCGACTCCGGGCTGATGGGGTTAGGCCAAACTGTTCGCAAAACTTATTCATGATTTTTAAGTAGGTCTGGGCGATGGATACCTGTGGTACCTGCTGCCAATAGCCAGATGGAGTTTTAACAATCGTGCCGTGCTTACTGATAAATTCTTCGGCTTCCTTCCACCGGGCATACGCCTGGCAATATCCAGCGAAGGCAGCCATATCAACATTTGTTAACAGTCTTAAATTTTCTAGCTGTTTGGTCAATCGACGCCATTCTTTCTTGGCCTCAGCATCTAGCCAGCTTGGACATTTCGGTGCTTTATTTACTGGCTTTGGCTCATTGGTATTAAGCTGTCGTTTGCCTGGATTACCTTCAAGAATTTTTAAAGCTGTTGACTTTGACTTTCTTCCTTTTTGTGCCATAGGTATCACCTCCTTTGCAAATAAAAAGAAGCCTACTTTTTTGTAAGCTCCTTAAGGTTTCTTAACGTCTATTGCAAT
>JAGGAA010000260.1 GCA_017889675.1 Bacillota bacterium
CTTCAATTTCCGGAATAGAGTTTGTCATTGCTCCACTGCCAAATGATGCAGCCAGACCGGCTACAGAGGGAGCGTGTCAAACACGGGCGCAATGGTCGATATTGTTGGTACCAATCACCGCGCGCATAAATTTTTGCATAAGATAGTTAGGCTCGTTGCCCATACCTCGGGCTGACCCGGTACCCATAATGGCATCAGGTCCATATTTTTCTTTTATATCCTTCAGTTTGTCGGCTACAAAATCTAGTGCTTCATCCCATTCAACTTCTTTAAAATCATCACTTCTGTTGTACCTGAGCAATGGTTTAGTCAGACGTTTGCTCAAAATTTTAGTGTCGTTTAAAAAATCCCAGCCATAGTGGCCCTTCAAACAGAGCTCACCTTCGTTAATATGTCCATTTGCCGGCTCCGCGCCAACTACTCTGCCGTTTTCTACCAGCAAATACATTTGGCAGCCAGCACCACAATACGGACATACTGTTAGAACTTTCTCCAAGGTTCTCCCCCCTAATCAAAATTGTTTTAACACTTGAGTAGGCTTTTCTTGCAGTTCAGACGATATTTATTGCTTTTTAATGACAAATTGTCAATCTTCTGATTTTATTCCATCTTTGTATAAAAACTCCTGCCTGTATACGAAAAAAATTTCACAAAGTTTTTAATTTTACAAAATCAATCCCTAATAATGCTGCAAAATTAAATTAACCACGGCTTATTTACTATAGCGCCATGGTTAATTGTAATTATTTTCGTAATTGGGGTATTCATTTTAAGCATCTGCCAGTAAAATAACCTCAACCTCGGTACCTACCACCAGTGGCGGTGAATCCTCAGGAATAACAATCAACGCATTTGCACCCATAGCCGATTTTAACATACCATTGCCTAGAGCGCGTGATGGTTCAACTAACATATCAGTCTCAGCCTGCCAGCATCGTGCCCAGACAAAACGTTTGGCGCCTGTCTTTTTATTAAAAGGTGACGCTAATATGCCCTTAATTCTAGGTCGCCACCACACCTTACGCCCGGCCATTTTCATTAACACAGGACGCACCAATTGTTCAAACGACATCGCTGCAGCTGCCGGATTACCCGATAAACCCAGATAAAGTTTACCATCACGAGTTCCTGCTAACACAGGCATTCCTGGCTTCATACTCACTCTATCGAATAGTAACGTAATGCCTAATTTTTTGTATACCTCGCCAATGAGATCATAGTCTCCCACCGAAGCACCGCCTGTAGTTACAAATAAGTCACAATCAGAAGCACTTTCTAATAAATGTGCAATTTCTTCAATATTATCTGAGGCATTCCCCATTAGTACGGTCTGCCCGCCTGCTTCAGTCACTTGTGCACTAAGCATATAACTATTTGAGTTGCGAATTTTCCCTGGCGCTAAGGGAAAATCAACAGGTACAATTTCGCTGCCTGTGGCAATAAGGGCTACACGTGGTTTACGAAAAACGTAGGGCCGGCTTTTGCCAAGGACAGCTAACATTCCCATTACTCCAAAGTTTATGATCGTCCCCTGTGAAACAACCTCTTCACCTAGGAAAATTTCTTCTCCCTGTAAACATATATTTTTTTCTGCGCCGCTTCCATCCACAATGCTGACACTATCACCATTTACAATCGTGTCCTCTAAACGAATTACGCCAGTAGCATTAGGTGGTATTGGCGCACCTGTCATAATGCGGCTAGCTGTGCCAGCGCTAATCGTTTTGCTAGGATTGCCGCCTGCCGGAATATAGTCAATTTGCTCAAGAATTACTGGATTTTCCGGAGTTGCAGTAGCCACTTCCTCTGCAATCAGCGCATACCCATCAAGCGGTGAGCGAGTAAATGGTGGAAAATCCATATCAGATGTTACTGTTTCTCCTAAGATACGTCGCCAACACTCCTGTAACGCCACGCGTTCCTTGGGCATTACATTTACTAAATTCAATAAAATTTCCTGAGCAATCTCCAGTTTAACTGACACTAGATTATGTCCCCCTTTACTTTCCAAATGGACAACACGGGTACGAACATTCCTTACAGCCCATACATAAGCCGCCATAGCCCATTTCCGCAAAATCCTGCTTACTCAGCCTTTCGCCTGCAAGGATTCGCGGAAATACTAAATCAAGCACCGTTATTTTGGAAAACATGCCACAGGCAGGCAACCCCAGTATCGCAATGTTATCCAAATAAGCCAACATAAACATGGCTCCCGGCAACACTGGTGTCCCATACGTAATAACTTGTGCACCTGTTGCCCTGATAGCATCTGGGGTTACATCATCAGGATCAACCGACATGCCCCCGGTAACAATGATCACTTCAGCTCCCGCTTTAGCATGATCTAAAATAGCTTGCATAATTGCCTCAGCATTGTCAGGCTGAAAAGTAGTGCCGCTGTAAGTTGCTTGATATGTTTCTATCTTCTCCTGCAGTACAGGCCCAAACTTGTCTTGGATTCGCCCGTAAAAAACCTCATTACCTGTTGTAATTATCCCTGTCTTTAGGGGCTGTAGCGGTTTTACGGCTATAATATCCTGATACTTTCCCGCTATCTGCTCAACAGTCTCGACTGTCTGAATATCGGCTATTAATGGTACCACCTTCACTCCGGCCAACGTTTCTCCAGCCTTTACCAGTCTATTGCCATGTAAAGTCGATAACACAGTATAATTGACCGAATTTATTTTAATTACAGCGTCACGATTTACTTTCAACAGACCAGCCTGTTCGGCAACAATATGTACCTTCCCCTCTGATGGCCCTGCAAAACAAGTATTTGTTCCGCCTACCGCAGCTGCCAGCCGCTGCGCCGCCTCATTTTCGTGGATTTGCTCCACACCAAGTTCAAGCAGATAAATATGTTCTTTCCCAATATTGAGTAAATGTGGTATATCTTCTTCCCGAATAATATGACCTTTCTTAAAAGCAGGTCCCCGATATTCGCCGGGAACAATTTTGGTCATATCATGCCCTAGTACCATGCCAACAGCTTCATTTATCCGTACTTTTTTTAGTGCCACCTATATATTTCCCCCTGCTTCTCAGTTTTCTACTTAGAGTCCGGCTATTCGCTCCGAATGGGTATATATGTTTAAACGCTCACCCCGCGCAAAGCCAATAACCGTAACCCCAAGTTCTTCCGCCATATCAAGAGCCAATGTGGTCGGAGCTGAACGCGCAATAATAATCGGGATATTCATTTTGCTAACTTTCAGCACAATTTCCGAAGATACCCGTCCTGAAAAAACCAACACTTTATTATGGGTGCTAATTCCGTCCAGCAGACAGCGTCCATACAACTTATCGAAAACATTATGGCGCCCAACATCCTGACTCCAATAAATTAGCTTTCCTTCTGCCGCCATTGCACCACCGTGCACGCCGCCAGTCAGCCGGAAGGTTTCAGACATAGCTTCAAGTAATTCAGAATAACGAATAATCTCCCCTGGAGTAATCCTCAAATCAGTATTCACAATCTTAGCTGTTAATACATCATTTGCAAAATA
>JAGGAA010000026.1 GCA_017889675.1 Bacillota bacterium
CTAAGTGAAGTGGTCGAAACAAAACCTGAGCTCATAACTATTACTATACTTGATAATAAGGCTATAACCGTTGAAGCAGGGGATACGTCAAGTAAACTATATGGTGTGGCATTTGATATAGGAACAACTACTGTTGTTGGCATGTTGATAGATAGTAACGCCAAAAAGATAGTTGCAGTATGCTCTAAAAATAACCCACAAGCCTCCATGGGGGCTGATGTTATTTCTCGGATTCAAGCTACGCACGAGCTGGAGGGCGGCTTGGAAAGGTTATCTCAACTTATCCGGCATTGCTTAAATCAAATTATTGTTGAATTATGTAGCTCAGGCGGGGTAACACAAAATTGTATTTATGCCGTAACTATTGCCGGTAATGCCACGATGGCGCATTTGGTATTAGAAATTTCGCCGTCAACGCTGGTACGCAAGCCATATGCCGCGTTGTTTAATTATATATCACCGCTTAGTCCTAAGGAACTGGAACTGAACATAAACCCACAAGGGAAAATTATGATACTACCTGCTATTGCAAGCTTCGTTGGCTCAGATACGACGGCTGCGATTTTGGCAGTAGACCAGGATATTGCAGCAGAGCCAATATTGATGGTGGATTTAGGCACCAATGGTGAGATGGTTATCGGGGATAGTAAAAAGCTGTATGCCTGTTCAACAGCAGCCGGGCCGGCCTTTGAAGGTGCTCATATCCGGGATGGTATGAGAGCAGCCGCTGGTGCTATCAGTGATGTCACAATAACCGAGCAGGCTGTGTCTGTACAAGTAATTGGCGATGTCATGCCTACTGGCATTTGTGGATCAGGTATTGTAAAGGCTGTTGCCGAACTAGTAAAAATAGGTATATTACACACAAGCGGACGGTTTAATAAACCCGAATTGCTAGACTTACCAGATCATCTACGGCAACGTTTGAAAAAACGGGATGGTAAATGGGAATTTGTTCTTATCAAAGAAGAGAGTAGCCCAAGTGGAGCTGATATTTCGATCACTCAAGCTGATGTGCGGCAGATTCAACTAGTAAAATCATCAATATGTACAGGTATTCAATTCTTAATGGAGAAGATGCCTGGTGATACTCAATATAAAGAAGTCTGCCTAGCGGGTGCTTTTGGTAATTATATTGATATTGATAGTGCCTTAACCATTGGAATGTTACCTGGATTTAAGAGAGAGGCTATTCGTTCTGTTGGAAATGCGGCCGGGACAGGTGCAGTTCAGGCACTGTTATCTGCAAAAAAAATGCAAAGATGTGTTAGTATCGCCAACAAAGTCAGCTATGTAGAACTGGCTGCGCAGCCGGGGTTTCAAAATAAATTTTTGGAAAATCTAAATTTTACCAAAGGCTAATTATCAAGCTATTCTAACCCAAGGAGAAGGGCAATTACAGCTTTGGCGCAGACCTTGATGTCTGCGCCTTGTTATTGCTACTATTAATTTTTAGCATTACGTTCGGTCTCAACTGTTTCATTACCTAGGGAAGCTGATGTTCTATTTTTGCTTACTACTAAGCCAACCGCAATTACAACTACGGAAAACAGTGCTGCCATATCGGCCTGACTAATTTCATACAAGCCTAGATAATGTGCTATGAAGGCATCAGAGGCAATAATGCTGCCAGAGGTCCAGCCTAAGAATAATGCTCCTAGCCACATGATGAAGGGAAAACGGTCTAAAATACCGGCAATGATTGAAGTGCCGCCAATGATGACTGGAAAACTTATGAGCAAGCCTAGCGCTAATAATAACGGATTACCTTCCGTAATTACCGCCACAGCTAACACATTATCCAGACTCATAATCGTATTAGCAATCATGATCTTAAGAATTGTTGGCAGTAAAGCAAGGCTTTCCATTGGTTGACTAAAAGCGGCTTCATTGGAAATGAGTAATTTTACGGCGATCCATGTAAGAACAATTCCTCCCACTATCTTGAGATAGGGAATATCTAATAAGATTGAGGCGGTATATGTCAGAAGAATCTGCATTACAACGGCTCCAAGACTGCCTAATAACAACACGATTTTTTGATGCTGGGGTGCAAGTCCCCGGGTTGCCATAGCAATGGCTAATGCATTATCGCCTGAAAGCAGTAAGTTAACGGCAATGATACTCAAAACGATTGACCAATCCACATAAGTCCCTCCTTATTTTCCTTCATTAGCCTATGCTAATGCGGACTAAAGGGTGAATTGTTCAATAATAGCAGGTTTTTTTGGAGAAACTAGAGAAATATGGTATTATATTTTTAAACTATAGTTTCGTGTGAAAGGGGTTACAAGTTATGGCAAAAGATTGTTCCTTCGATATTGTCTCTGAAGTAGACTTGCAGGAGATGGATAATGCTGTCAATCAAGCAACAAAGGAAATTGGCCAGCGTTACGATTTTAAAGGCAGCAAAGCTGAAATGGTTTTGGATAAAGAATCCTTAAAATTGTCGGCTGAAGATGATTATAAGCTGGGAGCTATGATTGACATTCTTAGAGGCAAGATGGTAAAACGCAATGTTCCCTTAAAGTGTTTGGATATTGGTAAAATTGAGTCTGCTTTCAGTGGTACAGTGAAGCAAACCGTAACTATCCAAAAGGGTATTAGCAAGGAAAAGGCTAAAGAAGTTGTCGGTTATATTAAAGAGCAGAAGCTGAAAGTTCAAGCGCAGATTATGGATGATCAGCTACGGGTAACAGGCGCGAAAAAGGATGATTTGCAGGCTGTTATTCAAAAGCTCAAAGAGAAGGATTTCGGCATAGAGTTGCAATGCATTAATTTCCGCTCGTAAAATAGATAAAGGCCCCTATTGTAAAAAAATTACAATAGGGGCCTTTATCTATTTTTCATAATCAATTTAGTTGATTAGTCAATAGCCAGCACAAGTTCAATGCGCCCGCTGGAAATATCTATCGGAATCCGGTATCCGATACACTGTTCAGCATGAGGTATTATTGTTGGTGGCTGTAAATCAAGCTCGAAGCCTTTGTCTGATACATTAATAAGAAAGATACCATTGTGCAAATTCAAAAACTCACTCACACTATCTTTAGCCAGTTCATCAACATGGGTTAAAGTCTCTTGGCTAAAACGGCTGGCAAGATCAACAAGCACAGTATCGCTGAGGATTATTCCAGTAGAAACTGTGTGATTACCAATCGCTTGCTGGGAGACAAACCAGCCATCAGTCGTTTTGCTTAATGATTGCGGCCAGGCTAATATCGGGCGTTCGCCGAGAAAACGAATTATATTTTTCAGAAAAAGTGCGACATAATCATAGTAAAACTGGGGAACGTCATCCTCAGGAAAATCAAGGAATAAATAAACGATTTCGTCCAGGTTGCCGGACTGAATAGCTTGGAGTTGTTCGGTAGTTACCTGGGTATCTTGTTTAAATTGATTAAGCGCTGTTTCTAATTGAGTTAACGTGAGGTAGCCTTTATCAACAATTGCCTGACTTAGGCTCAAATGGCGGCTGTCCTGTTGGGAAAGCAGGCTATCAACCTGCGGCTGGGTAAGATAACCTTTAGTGATGGCAATTTCGCCAAACCGTCGATCCATCGTTCGTTGTAGTTCATGTACTTCGTCAACTTGACTGGCTGTCATAAAATTATTATTAATTGCCAAAACACCAAGCTTTACACGAGTTGATTCTGCCAATGACAGTAACTCGCAAAGCTGGCTGGCAGAAATGAGATTTGTATTAAAAAGATATTGGCCCAAATATTGTGTATACATTAGTAGCTGCTCCTTTTAGTCAATATGACCAATCGCTTTGGCAATTTGTTCGTTGGTGTAGGGTTTTTGGATAAAATCAGCAGCGCCATGTTTTAGGGCTTCTAGAAGTCTGGGTGAAGTGCCGGCTGATGACAGCATAATAACACGTGCGTTTTTGTCGTATTGTTTGATTTGTTTGAGGGTTTCCAGGCCATTAAGCTCAGGCATTACAATATCTAAAAATATTGTGTTAGGTGTATGCAGTTTGAACAGTTCAACACACTCAAGGCCATTTTTAGCCTCATAAACTAGGCAATGCATTTCCTCAAGTGTTGCGCGGAGTTTTTTTCGAATAAGCATTGAGTCATCACAGATTAATACTTTGCAGGTGAGAGATTCCATAGTAAACTCCTTCCATTACTTAACTAATGATTTAAAAGATATATTCTAGTTTAAGTAGCAAATTCCCTTGTGATTTTTATAAATACAATACAAGATTTACAAAAATCACTAAATTTATGAGTTAGTAATGGAGTTTTTCTACGCTACTGCATGATCAGTATCGGCAATGGTAAAGGCTTTACTCAGCCGGGTGCGGTCAAAGGCAGTTTTGACTGTGCCGTGCAAGCCTCGAATAGCGAGGTTGCCGCCACTTTGCAGGGCTCGTTTTTGAATGGTAACAAGGATACCCAGTCCGGTTGAATCAATATTGGTTACATGAGAAAAATCCATTGTAAAGCTGTTGTAACCATTTGCGATATACGTTAGCAGTGTCTCACGAAGCTGGGCGGCTACTGCTCCCTGCAAGCTTCCTGTCAAATTTGCGATAACCTGGCTGTTTTCAATAAGAAACTCATGGTGTTCCATTCTCTTTATACCTCCACATGATTCAAATTTTTATTGTCTGTTTTGAAAAATTCTATGGCAACCTGTAAGCTGCTCGCCATTTGATTGGTCTGAGTAGAGTTGATTGCCAGCGAATTCATGACGTTAGCGGTCTGTTTGGTGGTTGTTAAGACTGTTTCGGCCTGTTCTGCCGTGTTTTCAATCACAGTTGCTAAAGAGTCAATTAAATCAATAATTTTATCTGAATGAGTGACTTCTTCATCGGTGATGGATAACACGGCTTCAATGTCAGTTACGGTGCTGGTTACTGCTGAAAAAATATCATTTAATGCCTGCTGAGCTTGAACGGCACTGATTACGCCAGTTTCTACTTCGGCTCGGCTGCCCTGCATAGCCTCAACCGCGGCTGCAGTGCTTTCATTTACTCTTTGAATAAGTGCCACAACTTCTGAGGCTCCCTGCGTTGATTGCTCGGCCAGCTTTTTGACTTCTTGCGCTACTACCGCGAAACCACGGCCAGCCTCACCTGCCCGGGCAGCTTCGATAGCAGCGTTTAGGGAAAGCAAGCTGGTCTGTGAGGCAATCCCTGTTATGGTGTCAGTGATAGCACCAATTTTGGCGATATATTGTTTAAGGGTTCCCATTAACTCCTCAGTTTCCAGCGTTTTGCAGCAGATGTTATTCATGCGGGTAACTGTACTGGTCATAGTCTCGCGACCCTCCAAGGCTGTATTCAGTGTCAATTTTGAGTTAGCAACAGCTGATGTGGCTTCACGCTTGGCAATGTCAGTGAGTGAGGAAAGCTCTAAAAGTGATTTAGATACTTCAATAACCGAAACTGTGCCAACAGCAGCGTCAGCGGCTAAGAGAGTACTATAACCTGCTAACTCAGCAGCGGTAGCCGAGACCTGCTCAACAGATGCTGCCGTTTCCTCTGAAGCGACGACTACCTGTTCAGCCGCTGAAGATACTGTTCCCACCAAAGAATGTAGGTTAGCGACCATGGAATTGATGGCAGTACCCAAGCGACCTAGTTCATCGTTAGTAGTGACCGAAATTTCAGGCATTGCCAGATTGCCGGCGGCAACTTGTTCGACGCAAGTAACCATGTTGCGGATTTCGCGGAGGGTTCGTTGGAGGATAAAAAGTACCAGGGCAATGGTTGTGATTAATCCGGCAATAATCATGGTTGAAAACAGCACAATCAGCCAATGATATCTGTCAGTAGCGGCCTGATATTCTTTTTGGGCTAATTCCAGTTGCAGATCCATGAGTTCAGACAGTTTGCCTGACACCGGCTCAATACTTGAGTACAATTCTTCAATCATAAAAGCATGTAAGGCTTTTTTGTCTTCTTTGATCATGATGGCAGTGGCATTGGCAAGTGCACCTTCAGCAATGCCCAAGAAACCGTCAATTTGAGCAACCATCCGTTCTTCTTCGTTTGTTGCTGCATGGCTTTTGTAAGTAGCCCATTGTTGTTTAATGATTGTAGTGCCTTCAGTAAGTTTGTTCCGCCCTAAGGCCCAGGCCATGTGGTTGTCACTAACCTTGTGACAGGTGTCGATAACATTTACTGTAAGAGCATCAGACATAAGCTTAAGTTCTTGCAGCGCTATAATGCGATTAGTATACATGTTTTTCAAACTATCATTAGACGCTTTTATGCCCTGTAGCCCAACTATTCCAATAGTAATCGATAACAGGGAAAGGAGAGCTACAACGGTGAGCAGCTTAGTACGTAAACTTAGCTGGTAATGCAATGGTAGTTTTGTAGGCAAAGAAAGCCAGTTAGGTAGGTGAGTAACAAATTTTTTTAGAAAATTCACGTTATAACTCCTTTATAGCCAGATATATTGGTAAGAAAATCAGGCATATAATAAATGTTACTCTTTACCAGGCCATTATCCTCCAGTGGTAATTTAAACTCTTGTTAACTTTATGTTACGTTTGGGTAAAGTGGCTAAATAACAGAATCAAGTAGACATAGTAGATGGTGGAATATATAATTATTTAGGAAAAGTATGTGGATAGGCGAGGAGAAATCCCTATGGCGAAAAAAAAGAGTAATTTGAAATGGATTGCTGTAATTATAGCTATTTTAGCTGCTGTTATCTATTACCAGTCAATGCAGACACCGGAAAAATCACCGTCGCCTAGTCCGGGCTATGAACTGGAAAAGACGGGGGCGGGTGTGGTGCTTGACTTCACAGCAAGGGCATCAAAGATTCATACCGCAGTAGATAGTGGTTTGAGCAATGCGGCGCTAACCCCGAGAGATAGTAAAGAGGAAAAACGCGAGGTCTCACGCAAAGGGGTGGAGGGGATTATCCGTTGGCATACTCGAAGCATGCTGGTGGTGATTCCGGAATCCATGTCACTGGAAGGCGTAGAACAGGCGCTAACTCCGTTAGCTAACAAAGCCGGCGGTAAGATCATTGGGAATGAGCCGGATAACTATAATGGCGTGCCGGCTGTGCGGCTGGATGTGGGCATTAAGGATGTTCTTAACAGTGAGCCGCTTACATTAGTGATGGATCGCTTATATATTATTAAAGCCAATGGTACACTGCCGTCTACTACACCGCCTAAACCCAAGGTCGAGGTTGGTGCAGGCGATATGGCGATAGTGGTTGATGATTGTGGGTATACTATGGAACCTGTTGTTGGGTTTGCCGATATGGGCCGCCCTATTACGTTTGCCGTTTTGCCCTATCGCTCCTACAGTAATGAGGCTGCCGCCAGGGCGCTCAGTGCAGGCCATCTGGTTATGCTGCATTTACCATTAGAGCCGATAGACGCTAGTGCAGCGACAGAGCCGACAGTGATTACTGTTACTATGAGTGATGATGAAATCAAGCAAACGGTAATCAAAGCCCTTGCTTCTATACCTGGAGTTAAAGGGGTCAATAACCATCAAGGCTCAAGAGCAACAGCTGACCGTCGAGTTATGCAGGCTGTACTTGGTGTTCTTAAATCACAAAATTTGTTTTTCATTGACAGCCGAACTATCGGCAAAACGGTGGGTGCTGAGGTTGCGAGGCAGCTGGGGGTAAGAACTGGGGAAAATGAGTTGTTTTTGGATAACAGTTCAGATATAGGATTAATCAAAAAACAACTACGAAAAGCAGTTGATATGGCACACAAGAATGGTAGTGTGACTGTTATTGGTCATGCCCGTCCCAATACAGTCATTGCAGTACGAGGGATGATTCCCGAAATGGAAGCTGCCGGTATTCGAATGGTCTATGCCAATCAGTTGTTGAATTAATGATAGTTTCAAAACATAGCATCTGAATTGTTGTATAGTTTCCTATACTTTGAAAAATTAAAAAGGTTATATTGACTTTATAATCTGAAAATGGTAGCATACTTGTATACAAGTATGCTACCAACAAAAAACTAGTCCTAACAAGGAAAAAAGGATAATTGACGTGTTGAATTTAGAATTGGAAAAAAGAGAAGTCGCAGAATCTGTTAAAGATTATGCTTATAGGATTTTAAGAAAGAATATAATTTATCTTAATATTAAGCCAGGTGAAGCCATTAGTGAGAACACAGTAGCTTTAGCTCTTAACATTAGCAGAACTCCTGTGCGAGAGACCTTTGCAAAGCTTGTAAACGATAATCTTCTGGAGGTCTATCCCCAGAAGGGTACGTATGTACCGCTTATCGATATGAAAAGAGTACGAGAGTCTGTGTTTATGCGTGTTACAATGGAAGACGCTATTATTAAAGAAGCATGTACTAATTTTCCTGTGGAATATTTGTTTTTACTTGAATCAAATTTAAATCAGCAATTGTTTTGTTATAGTAAAAATAAAATCGATAAAGTACTTGAGCTGGATAATGAAATGCATGAACTTATTTATCAGGGCTGTGGTATGGAGAATATATGGTCTGCTATAAAAAGTATTGGTTCAGATCAATATCGGGTTCGTTTTTTAAAGTTAGCCACAAAAATAAGATGGGATGAAACTATTGAAGAGCATAGACAAATTATTCAAGCGATTAAAAATAAGGATAGTGAAGCTGGGTATAAAGTTATGCATGAACATGTAATGAAAATTGACAATGACATAGAAGTGCTTATAAAAAAATATCCTGATTATTTTAAGAAGGATTCATTAATTGCAAAATAAATTTTTTGAATCATCTTGTATACAAGTATTACAAGCATGCAGATCAATATAAAGGTGACGAGGTGTAGGTATGAAGGCTATTAAAGTAATTAAACCCGGAAATATACAAATCACGGAGGAGGAAATTCCAAAGATTCTAGATCCCCATGTTGTAGTAGTCAAAATAAAAGCTGCTGGCATTTGCGGTTCGGATATTAGCATTTTTAAAGGAACTTCTCCAGTGGCAACGTATCCAAGAGTTATCGGTCATGAATTTGCCGGTGAAGTTGTAGAGATTGGTTCAGCTGTGACACGCGTGCAAGCAGGAGATCATGTGTCGATAAATCCTGTAATAGGATGTGGCGAATGCCGTGTTTGTAAAAAAGGAAGAAGTAATGTATGCGCTGCTATGACTGTTGTAGGTGTACACATGGATGGCGGATTTAGAGAATATGCGGTAATGCCTGAAAATAATGTGTTTAAGGTCTCTAACGATATTTCATGGGAACAAGCAGCTATTATTGAACCCTATACTGTTGCGGCGCAAGCTGTTTCTAGAGGTAATGTACAGGCCGATGATACGATATTAATTCTTGGCTGTGGGCCTAATGCACTTACAATTCTTCAAGTGGCTAAGATGATAGGTGCAAAATGTATTATGAGTGATATCGTTG
>JAGGAA010000027.1 GCA_017889675.1 Bacillota bacterium
GTGACCCTTACGATGACGGTCGGTGAGGTCATTAGTATTGTAGGTCCTACGGGTTCGGGGAAAAGTCGTTTGCTGGGTGACATCGAGTGTTTAGCTCAGTGCGATACACCGACCAGACGCCAAATATTGATTAATGATCACTCGTTAAGTGACGAAGAACGGTTTGATATCGGCAATAAAATGGTGGCACAGTTGTCGCAAAATATGAATTTTGTTATGGACCTGAATGTCGCAGACTTTTTGGCAATGCATGCTAAAAGTCGTCTTTGTGAGAATGCTGAACAAGTGATCAACCAATGTTTTACCTGCGCCAATGATCTCGCTGGTGAAAAATTCACTATGGATACAAAAGTGACTCAGCTCTCAGGAGGGCAATCTCGTGCATTGATGATTGCCGATACAGTCTATATGTGTCCTTCGCCAGTTGTTTTGATTGACGAAATTGAAAACGCGGGGGTTGACCGAAAGCAAGCTATCAGTTTATTAACGGAAAATGAAAAAATTGTATTGATTTCTACTCACGACCCGTTGCTTGCTTTGAGTGCCGATAAACGTATTATAATAAAAAACGGCGGCATCCATAAAGTCCTGGAAACTTCGGATGAAGAAATAAAAAGTTTGAATGACATTGAAAAACTGGATGCAATCATGCAGGAAATTCGACAGCAGTTGAGATATGGCGAAAGAGTCCATCCATTGAAGGTTGTTTTATAGTGATTGAGTGTATGGTGAATATAAGAGGTTGAATTTCCTTAATATGGGATAAGGAGAAGAATGTATGTGGGAATTATATGACGCCTTAATCGAAGGAATACCAGAGGAGTGCCTTGTCGATGAATTTATTTGCGGCACTTATGCGGTACTCATACGAAGTGGCAATGGATGCGGTTTTAGCCATATTTTGCCGGGAGATAGCCTGCCGGAAATGATGAAAAAGTCACTCAATATGCCACTAAAAAAATTGGCGGAATGCATTAAATCCTGGAATTTTGTCGAAGCTTCCGTTGGTATGGCGGCGATAAACGCCTGGTATAATTCACCTGAAATAGCGAGTAGCAACGGAATTGCTCTTGCAAACAGTCTGTATAGTGAGGATCGCCTGAATGATCCGTTTATTGCCTATCAAAATGTGATAAAAAACAAGAAAGTTGCCGTTTTGGGGCATTTTCCTTATATTGAGCAACTGTTTCAACCGGTATGTGATCTTGCTATCATTGAACGTGAACCGTTGGAAGGCGATTATCCGGAAGCAGCTGCTGAATATATTCTGCCGGAAAGTGATTTTGTTATTCTCAGTTGTGTTAGTTTGATTAATAAAACACTACCACGTATGCTGCAATTGTCCCAAAATGCATATGTAATAATTGTCGGACCGTTTACCCCTTTGGCACCAAAATTATTTTCCTTTGGTGTCAACGATTTATCAAGTTTTGTTGTAAAAGATAATGTTGGTGCGTCGCGTATCGTGTCAGGATTAGAAAGAAAGAAAATATATAAAACCGGACAAAAAGTGTCTATTAAATTAGGCTCGTGAAAAAATATCTGGATTTTGAGACAGTATTGACTAGACGGAACGTATAAATATATAAAGAATCGGTTGAGCAACTGATTAAGAGTCTGTAGCCCTAAAAAAAGAGCAGCTGATGCTGCCCTCATGTATTGGGATGGTTGGTATTTTTGGTACCGAAATAGCTGTTATTTTTCTTATTGCTGTATCCTTTGGCCTTTTTTAGTTTATGAGCATCATTAGCCTTGTTTACTTTTTTCTGGCCCAAGAAATATCACCTCCCAACATTTTGTTTGCGGAAGCAATGGTTTAAATTCGAAAAGGAGGATGTAGGAATGAGTGTAATTGATCGGATTAAGTAGGGAGATGTTACCCATAATTGCATTCGAAAATAAATTTAATTTGACATATGATAGCTGGTATAATATAGTGAAGAGTGCATGACACTACAAAAGGGTGCAAAATACGAGCATCCTTTTGCTCATTATAGGGGAGGCTATCATTTTATATGGAACGCAATGACTTACGTAATATCGCTATTATTGCCCACGTTGACCATGGCAAGACTACTTTAGTTGATGCTATGCTCAAACAAAGCGGTGTTTTCCGCGCAAATGAACATGTTGCTGAACGCGTTATGGATTCAAACGACCTGGAACGGGAACGCGGCATTACCATCTTATCTAAAAATACGGCGGTAATGTATCATAATATCAAAATTAACATTGTTGATACCCCGGGTCACGCCGATTTTGGCGGTGAGGTTGAACGGGTGCTTAATATGGTTGACGGTGTATTACTCTTGGTGGATGCGTTCGAAGGACCTATGCCTCAGACCAAGTATGTACTGCGCAAAGCCTTAGAGCAAAAAATCAAACCAATTGTTGTTATCAACAAAATTGACCGCCCAGATCAACGGGTAGAAGATGTACTTGACGAGGTATTGGAACTATTTATCGAGCTTGATGCCAACGATGAACAGCTTGATTTTCCAGTAGTATATGCAACAGCACGCGCCGGTATTGCCAAAATGGCCATGGATGATGACAGCGACAATTTGAAACCGTTGTTTGAGTGTATTGAAAAAACCATACCTGCACCGCGGGGTGATATTGACGGACCGCTGCAGGTTATGATTACTACGCTAGATTATGACGATTATGTTGGCCGGATTGCGATTGGCCGGGTTGTACGGGGACGCATTAAAAATGGCCAAAATGTTACACTGTTGAATGGTGAGGCCGAAAGCAAGGGCAAAATCGGCAAATTATACATATATGAGGGATTAAAGCGTACTGAAGTCCAAGAGGCTGCGCTAGGCGACATTGTTGCTATGATTGGTCTTGAATCAATCAATATTGGCGATACTGTAGCCGATACCGATAATCCGGAAGCTTTGCCTGCTATCCGGATTGATGAGCCAACACTTGCCATGACCTTTTCGGTAAACACCAGCCCATTTGCTGGCCGGGAGGGCCAGTATGTTACGTCCCGTCATATTCGTGACCGCTTGTTTAGGGAAGCAGAAACCAATGTTAGTTTGCGGGTAACTGAAACCGACAGTCCGGATTCTTTCGTGGTGGCAGGCCGGGGTGAACTGCATTTGTCGATTCTTATTGAGACAATGCGACGTGAAGGCTATGAGCTGCAGATTGGCAAGCCGCAGGTAATCTATAAAGAAATTAACGGCAAGCGCTGCGAGCCGATGGAATTTTTGACAATTGATGTACCACAGGAATTTATGGGACCAGTTATGGAAGGCTTAGGTACCCGTCGCGCTGAGCTTGTCAACATGATTGAACTGGCTGGTTACTTACGGATGGAATTCATTGTTCCGGCTCGTGGTTTGATTGGTTTTAGATCAGGCTTTTTGACCAATACCAAGGGCAATGGCATTATGCACCATGTTTTCCATGGTTATGTGCCATATAAAGGCGATATTCCTGGCCGTACCCGAGGCGCATTGGTAGCGTTTGAACAAGGCGAAACTACTGGTTATGGTATTAATAGTATTCAAGACAGGGGTATTATGTTTGTTGTTCCCGTACAACCTGTATATGAAGGTATGATTATCGGAGAAAATGCGCGGGATATGGACATGGATGTTAATCCCTGCAAGAAAAAGCATGTTACCAATATGCGTGCCAGTGGTACTGATGATGGTATTCGCCTGACTCCACCACGGATTTTAAGCCTGGAGCAGGCGCTTGAATATATTAATGATGACGAGGCTGTGGAGGTTACACCACAAAGTATTCGTTTGCGCAAGACTACGTTAGACCGACATATTCGTGGTCGTGAACGCAAACAATAATTACAATGACTGTTAAATAAGAAAAGGTATTGAAAACGGGATTGCTACATCATGCTTCCTTGTAATGACTGAATAATTTGGTCGTTACGAACGGCTGAGTGGCAATCTCGTTTCTGCAATCTTGAGCAGGCTACTGCTTACTCCCGGTACTGGTTGTCAAAAATGTCAGTTATAGTGCTAAAGTCCTAAATTACTAGGAAATCTTTCCTTGTTTTGCTAGTAATGTGAAAATTCATTGTTGTAAGGCAGGAATTGCCATAAATGGTGTCGAAAATATCAAATAACATAATACTGTAGGAATTTTTTGAGGAGGCGTTTGCCAGTGGCGCTTGGATTAATGGATAAAATAGCAAATTTTTTAATACCGATGGAAGAAGATATGTCAGCGCCAGAAAAAGCGGATATGCCTGTTGCCAAAGAAGCAGCTGTACAAGAAACTGTACAGGAGCTTGAGCGTCGTCCCAAATTAAAGGTACACAGTCAGCAAGCAGGGAAGTTCAAACTAGTGGTTGATTTGCCAACCTCTTTTGACGATGTACAAAAGTATGCTGATTATCTCAAAAGCAATGTTGCTGTTATTGTTAATTACCAGCAGGTAGATACCGATACCCAGCAGCGGATGTGCGACTTTTTAAATGGTGTATGTTATGTTTTGGGCGGCAGCGTTCAACGGGTTTCGGAAAAGGTAATGCTGTATGCTTATGCCAGTATTGAAGTGGATAAAAAGATATTTGCTTACTCAGTGCCTACTTATGTGCGGGTAAAGA
The DNA here is from genome assembly GCA_017889675.1 of Bacillota bacterium. GTDB lineage: Bacteria > Bacillota > Negativicutes > Sporomusales > Sporomusaceae > Sporomusa. The sequence goes on from JAGGAA010000027.1 coordinate 4,589, forward strand.
ATGAAATGTAAGTGATTAGGTCTGGTGTTAGTAAAGAAAAACGCTATTTACCTGGAGTAGGTAAGTAGCGTTTTTCTTATTCCCCCAAAAGCCTTGAGTTTGGATATTACAATTTTAATTAATAAAGCGAATTTCAGTGTCATATACTTCATTAAGCCTTAAAGAAGGGATGGGGTTTGATGAGAGTATTTAAGAATCGAACCAGCAAGTTTGGTTCGATGGTCAGTTTACTTGCGCTTAGTACAATGCTAGTAATTTTTGCTGGTAATTTTCCAGTATTTATGAAATCTGTTTCCGGACAGGTTTTTGCTGGTATTTGGGCCAGTTTTTCAGTTATTATGATTGTGACCCATGCTATTCGCTTAACGACTGAGCGCCAGCGGGCGGCAGTAATATTGTTACCAGGAAAAAAAGATGCCCGCACCCAGAAAAATATTCGCAGGGTGCAGGCTATGCGCGGTTAACAGCAACAGTTGAGTCACAAGCTTTTAACACGTTGTATAGTAGTATTTTGTTTGTTAAGCTATATGGGCTAACACATCTGCCAGGTTGTTTAGCAGGTTATTCAAATCCTCGCGGGTAATTACCAGTGGCGGTTGGAAGGCCATAACATTGCGGTCAGGGCCATTTTTACCAAATAAGAAGCCACGGTCTTTCATTTGTTCCAAAATCGTATCAAGCTGCTGGGCGGCCGGAGATTTATCAGGGTTAACTAACTCAGCGCCTAGCATTAGACCATGACCGCGAATATCGCCGATGAGAGGGTGCTTTTTTTGCAGCTCGGTCAGACCGTTCCGTAGATATTCTCCAAGCTCGGCAGCACGGGCCGGTAAGTTGTTTTTGGCGATTACGTCCAGGGTAGCCAATGCGGCAGCTGAGGTTACCGGATTTCCGCCTAGCGTTGAAGCTCCTGGACGAGTATAGGTATTGGCGATTTCGGGCCGGGAGGTAAAAGCGCCGACCGGGACGCCGTTACCGAGTGCCTTAGCCATGGTCATAATGTCAGGTTCAACGCCATAGTGCTCAATGGCGAACAGTTTACCAGTACGGCCAAAGCCTGTCTGAACTTCATCAATAATGAGCAAAATGTTGTATTTGTCAAGAATTTCTTTCACACGTTTGAAATAACCGAGTGGTGGGGTAATAATACCGCCATTACCCTGAATAGGCTCAGCAATGAAGGCAGCTACCTGGCCAGAGGTGGCTGTTTTTATTATTGCTTCAATTTCGTTAGCGCAGGCTAAATCACATTCGGGATGACGCTTGCCATAGGGGCAGCGGTAACAGTAGGCATTAGGGGCAAAACTGATGCCGCCGACCGGACTGGTATCTGTACGCCACAGCGACAGGCCTGTCAAACTCATTGTCAGCTTTGTACGTCCGTGAAGCCCCTGACGTAAGCTGATGAATTCCTGTTTTCCAGTATAGATCGAGGCTAACAGGGCTGCTCCTTCGTTGGCTTCTGTGCCGCTGGAACAAAAAAAGGTCTTTTGTAGACGACCTGGTGTGATTTGCGCCAGACGTTCAGCCAGGTTGACGATGTTTTCGGTAAGATAGATGGTACAGGTATGCTGCAGCGTTTGGACTTGGTCACAGATTGCTTTGGTAATCTCCGGATTGCAGTGCCCGCAGTTGACAACCGACACACCGGCAAAACAGTCAAGATACTGTTTGCCGTTATGGTCATATAGGTACTGCATTTCTCCTTTAACTAACTGCATGGGCTCATTATAAAAATGATACACGCAGGGGATGATATAGTCTTGTTTTTTTTGAAGGATTTCTTTAGGGCCAATATATTGGCTGGTGTTTATGTCACTCATAATTTCACCTCTAAAATTGCAAATTACCGTGATATCCGGTAGCGGAAGGTACCGATGCCCAGTGCGCGCGGACTGATGGCAGTCAGTTTATCAATGCAGGTCTTGTCAAATGTATAGTTACCGCCGGCAGCCAGTTTGTCAAGCTCTGTTCGGTATAGTGCTGTGATTAAGCCGACAAGTTCTGGTGGATAATGTTGGCCTTCAATCCGGTAATGATTGATGCCGGCACTCATAAGTGCCGGCAGATGGGGGAGCAGGCACAAATCTTTAGCAAACAGAATATGGTTGCGACAGTATTGATCAATTTTAAGGTCATGTCGTTCGCCAGCGCTGTCTAAGAGGGAGTAGTGCTGTTCTGTGCACAAATCGCGACAAAGATGAACGGCTGTACCTTCTAGAACTGCGGAAGGCACGCAATGGTCAAGCACCATTGCCTCAATGGCACCATGGACAATCATTTCCAGCGGTAAGGGACTATTTTGGGCCAACTCGGCGATTTGTTCATAGGTGGCTTCCAGAGAAATGGTAGCTTTCCTGGCGCCATTGGCCTTTAACCAGGCAGCGGTAAGGTGGTTAAATAGGTTAATAGAGAAGTCAGCCTGAATTGGCAGGTCCGCAGTTTGTTGGGCTAAGCGCAGCATACCGCTATTAGAAACCATCAGGCCATGCGGTTTTATAGTTTCCAGGCTCTTGAATAATTGTTCATATTCACTGATTTCACGTTCCATAGTAATGCGTGGGGTAGTAACGATGACCTGAGCCTTATAGTTGGCAGCCTCGCTGATGGCAGTTTCTACGTCTTTTAACGTCCAGGGCTTATTCGGTTTAAAGGCCTCACCGCCAATATAGACAACAGTCGCGCCGTTTTGCAAAGCACTGGACAATGAGTCAAGACAGGCTACCCGGACGGCCAACTGTGGCCGAGGACGGTTGGCTGAAGCAGCGAACTCTTTGGGGATGACTGTTGGCAGGAACGTATTGGCCGTAATGTCGGCTTCTTTGACGGCCTGACTGAAAAAGCGCGGTTCGCGTTCGCCGGTGTAGCCGATAGAGCTGGCGCCAGGATTGCCAAGCGCATAGCAAGTGGAGAAGTCCCGGGTGCGGTAGTCGGAGAGCTCTTGCCAGTCAGCCATATCCAAGGTATAACCTGTAGGATCAGCAATATAGCGGTCAATGGCCTGGCGATAGATTTTTACAACTCGGCTGACAAAATCAGCAGTACGCATACGACCTTCAATTTTAAAAGAGCAGACACCTGCTTGAATTAGCTGAGGTAAAGCAGTGTACAGGCACATATCCTTCATAGCTAATTTATAAAGGCCTGGATCATTGGCGGTCACTGTTTTTCCAGTAGCGGTGTCAACCAATTGATACGGCCAGCGGCAAGGCTTTAAGCAACGGCCACGGTTAGAACTCTGCCCGAAAACGATTCCGGAATGATAACATTGGCCACTATGAGCCACACACATATCGCCATGGACAAAGTATTCCAGCTCAATGCCGGTGCGCTCTTTAAGCAGTGTAAGTTGAGTCAAGGTTAACTCACGATTGGCTACTATCCGGGTAATTCCATAATCCATCAGGGTTTTAATCGAATGTTCATTATGGGTATTCATCATAACCGAGGCATGCAGTGGAACGGTGATATTCATGTCCCGGGCCAGTTGTAAAATAGCTAAGTCCTGTACAATTAATGAATCTGGCTGAATTTGATTTAACAATTTGAGATATTCGCGCATACCGGGGATTTCTCGTTCGCTAATCAGGTTATTGACAGTGACATAAAGGCGGACATTATGGGCATGGGCATATTTTACCGCTCGGGCCAATTTTTCATCATCAAAATTGGTGTCAGTACGGTGAAGTCGCATATTAAAGCGTTTACCGCCAAGGTATACAGCATCAGCACCGGCGGTAACGGCAGCTTCAAGCACGTCCCATGTGCCGACAGGGGCTAAAAGTTCAACAGATTGAGGGGTTAACAGCATGTATTTCACTCCATATTTACTAGATTGTTACTCAAAAACCTCTGTAGCCTTTGTCAGTAATGCTTGCGGCAGTTTAATGCCTAAATTGTCAGCGACAAACGCATTAAGCTGAATTTCAGGACTATCCACAATGCCGACAGGTATACTACCAGGCTGAGTACCGGCAAGAATTTGAGACGCTTTCACGGCACAGGCAATTCCAAGTTCATAATGGTTGGCTACCAGCGCACCTAACGCACCTGACGGAACATTGGGTGCATGAGAAGTAATAATCGGCAGGTTAGCTGCTTCGGCGTAATAGGCTACACTGGCAAAGTTCTCCTCAACAACCCGGCCAATAGGCAGAAACAGAGCATCAAGAACGGGAGGGAGCCTAGCAGGTAAGGTAGACAAATCTTCAGGCATAACTATTGGCAGGTCAATGAGTGTAAAGGTAGAGCTAGCTGCCTGTTTGAAATTTCTTACCTCCAGCAGGGCATTACTGTCTCCACTATGATATAAAATCCCAATACTGTGGGCGGCAGGTAAAAGCTCACGAATAAAAGCTACTTTGGCCGCAGCTGGAACCATGCCAGCCACGCCTGTAGCTTTCCCACCAGGCCTATCCATGCTTTGCGTTAAACCAACGCCTACCGGATCAAACACAGGTGTAAATACTACCTCTGTGTTAGTTGTAATATACCGATATGATGCAATTGTACAACACCTCTAGCTTTATTTTTTATTACAGTTTCCACATGGGGTGGATTAATACCTGCCATAATACTGCAAAATTCTTTACTAGTTCCTATATTGACGCAGTCATGGTAAACTAAAAAGAGAATAGTTTGGTGGGCTTGTCTTGAAAAAACAGTCATACTGTAGACGAAAGCTTGTCAGATGTATGCTGGTGGCAGGCAAGCCAATAGGCAGGAGGTTAGTGTTTAAATGAAAATATGTTTTCTTGGCTGTGGAATTTTTCAATTGGAACTGGAAAAGATCATCGCGGAATTTGAGCAGGAAAAGCTCTTTGATTGTGAGTTTTCCGTGGTGTATCTTCCGCTGCGTGTTCATGTGGACTTGAAAAAATTACAGGAAAAGGTAGTGCAGGCCTTGGACACAGTGCAGGCAGATAGAGTGATTTTTATGTTTGGCGAGAAATGTCATTCACTGTTTGATGAATTTTTGCGCGGTTATGATTTGATTCGTTTGAAGGGCTCAAGTTGTTGGGAAATTTTTTTGGGAGAGTTGTTGCCGGATGGGCAGAAGCGCGATCCCAAAACTTTCTATATGACACCCAGCTGGCTAAAGAAGTGGCGTGAATTTTTTGATCCGGGCTGGGGTGTGGATGAAGTGGGTATGAGACAGGCTTTTGCATTTTATGATAATATTGTGCTTGTTGATACCGGCATTTGTGAATATACGGATGAGGATATACTGGAGTTTTTTGAACATACGCAGGTACCGATTGAAATTGAAACAGGAGATTTGACGTTTTTTAAAAATAGTATGATTGAAGCGGTGCGGGAGGCCTTGGCAACTGAAACAACATTTGTAGGAAAGAGACCAGCTGATTAAATAACATATAATGAATATATAGGAAGGATAATCATTCCTTATGAATACTGAAAAATATGCTGACAACAATGTAGGATTTGTCCATTTACATAACCACACTGAATATAGTCTATTAGACGGGGCCGGGCGAATAAAAGACCTGGTGTCCCGGGCCAAGGAACTGGGAATGCCTGCTGTGGCGGTGACTGACCATGGCACTATGTATGGTATCATCGATTTTTATAAACAAGCTAAAAAACAGGGAATTAAGCCCATTATTGGTTGTGAGGTATATGTTGCGCCCCGTTCGCGATTTGATAAAGTAGCTGTCGAAGGGGAGTCCTATTACCACTTGGTTTTACTTGCTGCTAATGACCAGGGATATCGTAATCTGATCGAGCTGGTGTCACGCGGGTATAGTGAAGGGTTTTACTATAAACCCCGTATTGACAGGGAGATACTGCGCAGCTATAGTGAAGGCCTTATTGGATTAAGCGCCTGTATTGCCGGTGAAATCCCTGCAGCCATCCTGCGGGGGAATATTGACGGAGCTGAGGCGCTGGCTAGCGAATACAAGGAGATTTTTGGGGCGGATAACTTCTTTATTGAGCTTCAGGATCATGGAATGCCTGAGGAAAAACAAGCCAATCAGCAGCTGGTCAAAATAGCGCGGAAGTTAGGTCTTGGTCTTGTTGCCACCAATGATGCTCATTACATTCATAAACAGGACGCCGAATGCCATGATGTGTTGCTTTGCATTCAAACAGGAAAAACGGTGGATGAGCCAGGCAGGATGAGGTTTCCCAGTGATGATTTTTACTTGAAAACCCCAGCTGAAATGGCTGAATTATTTGCTGAATATCCGGAAGCGCTGGCTAATACTGGCAAAATTGCTGAACGATGTGAGGTCACCTTTAATTTTGATATACTCTATCTGCCTGATTTCCCGACACCGGATGGAACAAGTGATGTTGAATACCTAACCCAGCTATGCCACCAGGCCATCCCTTGGAGATATTCGGAGGCAACACCTGAGGTAACAGACAGGCTTGACTATGAGCTTGGTGTAATAAAGAAAATGGGGTATCCCAGCTACTTTCTGATCGTTTGGGATTTTGTCAACTATGCCCGGACAAAGTCTATTCCGGTAGGTCCGGGAAGGGGTTCGGCGGCAGGCAGTATTGTTGCTTATTTATTAGGCATTACTAGTATTGATCCTCTTAAATACGGCTTGCTATTTGAACGGTTCTTAAATCCGGAACGGGTGTCAATGCCTGATATTGATATTGATTTTTGCTATGAACGCCGTAGCGAAATTATTGAATATGTTGTAACCCGTTATGGAAGCGACCGCGTGGCGCAAATTATCACCTTTGGTACTATGGCGGCGCGAGCGGCGATTCGTGATGTCGGCCGGGCGCTAAATATGCCGTATGGTGATGTTGACCGTATTGCCAAACTGGTGCCAGCTGAACTGGGAATTACTTTGACAAAAGCCTTATCGGCTAATCAGGAACTAAAAGGCTTGTATGATACGGAAGATACAGTAAAAAAACTGGTTAACCTGGCCATGGCGGTGGAGGGGTTGCCACGCCATGCCTCAACGCATGCTGCCGGCGTGGTTATTGCTAAAGAGCCATTAACGCATTTTGCGCCATTGCAGCTGTCAAGTGAGGGTTTTCTCGTCACTCAATATGATAAAGACAAGATTGAGGAAATTGGTCTGTTAAAGATGGACCTTTTGGGACTTAGAACGCTGACTGTCATCGGCGATGCCATTGCACTCATTAAGGATAACCGGGGCGAAGAACTGAACATAGAGCAAATTCCGCTTGAGGATACTAAAACATGTGTTATGCTGTCTAGCGGCGATACTTCAGGTGTATTTCAGATGGAGTCCAGCGGTATGACCAATCTGGTGAAAGAACTCAAACCTGAACGGTTTGATGATTTGATTCCACTGGTGGCGCTGTACCGACCAGGGCCGCTGGGCAGTGGCATGGTGTCAGACTTTATTGATGGCCGTCATGAGAAAAAGCCAGTTACCTATTTGCACCCATTGCTGGAGCCAATATTGAAAGATACCTTTGGGGTTATTTTATATCAAGAACAGGTTATGCAGATTGCTTCGGCATTGGCTGGCTTTACGCTGGGGCAGGCTGACCTTTTGCGCCGGGCTATGGGGAAAAAGAAACACGAGGTATTGGCGGCGCAGCGCGAGAATTTCCTTAAAGGAGCATCTGAGCGGGGGATTGATGCCAAACTAGCCCATGAAGTGTTTGACCTCATGACCCATTTTGCTGACTATGGCTTTAATAAATCCCATAGTGCCGCCTATGCGTTGGTCGCTTACCAAACGGCATATCTCAAGGCCCATTATCCCCAGGAATTTTACGCAGCTTTACTGACAAGTGTAATGGGGACAAATGATAAGATCGGCTATTATATTGAAGAATGCCGCCGCCGGGGTATCGCTGTTTTGCCCCCAGATATTAACGCGAGCGGCCGGGCTTTTTCTGTGGATCATGCCGCCATCCGGTTTGGGTTGGCCGGGGTGAAAAATGCGGGCGACAATGCGTTGGAAAGCATTATTGCAGCCCGGAAAAAGGGAGGTAATTTTACTTCGCTTGTTGATTTTTGCTCCCGCGTGGATATGCGGCTGGTTAACAAGCGCGTAATTGAGAGTTTGATCAAATGCGGGGCGTTTGACTCGCTCAAGGCTCGTCGCGCTCAGTTTTTGGAGGTATTGGAACAAGCAGTGGAGGTGGCTGCCTGCCGGCAAAAGGATGCGGCAAGTGGTCAATTAGGGCTGTTTGGTGAGGATACTTTAGAATGTGTGAATGATGTTGTTTTACCTAATATACCTGAATTGCCTCAAGAACAACTATTGGCGCTAGAAAAAGAAATAACCGGTTTTTATATAACCGGTCATCCATTAGATAAATATCGGGCTAAGCTTGAGACCTTGCCGTCACTGGGAAGTTTGACAGAAGGCCAGTATACTGATGGGCAGCTCATCCGGGTGGGCGGACTGATTGCCAGTGCTAAACGCATTAATACCAAAAATGGCAGTATGATGTGTTTTGTTGCTCTCGAAGATTTCACCGGACAGGTAGAGGTTATTGTATTTCCCCGGGTTTTTGAAAAAACAGGTCGTTTGCTGGCGCCTGATCTGTCAGTTATGGTTTACGGACGGCTTAATATCCACGAAGAAGGAGCCAAGATTATGGCTGATGACATTCTTCCCCTGGGCAGTGCTGGCGCAGAGGTTAGAATCACCTTACGAAAAGACCAGGAAACGCCTGATACTTTAGCAGGGCTGAAACAACTGCTCAATAAATATACTGGTTCGTCTGCCGTTTATCTGCATCTTATTGATAGCCGCCGCGTAATCAAAACAGAACGGGATTTTTGGATTGAGCCGTCACCAGCGGCACTTGCCGCCATTGAAAGCCTTTTGGGAAAAGGGACAATTACTACTTGTTAAACACCAACAGCGACAACATCGCCGCTCCTTCGCGGGCATATTGTTTAGTTGTTAGGTAGGCATTATCTGCCATAGGGGCTGGCGAACCGCTGGCCTCAATGTTTAGTTGCTGTGCAAGTACTAAAGAACGTCTGATATGGGAAGCATTGGAAACGATGATGGCGTGACGAAATCCTTGCGTACGCATGATAGTTTTAGAGTTAAGCAGGTTTTGGTGCGTATTGTAGGATTTTTCTTCTAGATAAATTTTTTCAGATGGAATACCATGAGCGACAAGATACTGGTGCATGATGCTGGCTTCGCTGGCTATTTCATCCAGGCCTTGGGCACCACTGACGATAATGGTTGGTGCAAAGCCCTGGTTATACAACTGGATGGCTTCGTCGAGACGTAACCTGAGCATGGTACTAGGCTGGTTGCCAATAAGTTTGGCCCCCAACACAATGATAGTATCACTGGGAACCGGTTTGGTTAAATGGCCAACCGCAATAATGGGAATTTCAACAACGGCTACAGTAATTATGATCAGCAATAATAGATAATGCCGTAGTCTTTGATGTAAGAGTAGCTTCATACTTTGTCGCCTCCGGGATGTTACGAAGTTTTACTTTATTATAGCATTACGAATTATTTTATGTTATAACAACAAAATAAGTTGCAGTTTGCCAGTAAATAATATTAGAATAAGAGATGGTATAATTTGTTACTCTTATTCTATTTTTACAACAGGAGGATATTACATGGAAATAATAGTCTGTGTCAAGCAGGTGCCTGACACCACTGAAGTTAAAATTGATCCGCAGACAAATACACTGATTCGCCAGGGCGTACCAAGCATTGTAAATCCTTTTGACAAAAATGCGGTAGAAGAAGCTTTGCAGCTTAAAGCAAAGCATGGTGGAAAAGTCACTGTAATCTCGATGGGGCCGCCGCAGGCCAAAGATGCGTTGAAAGAGTGTATTGCCCTCGGGGCTGATGAAGCCATTTTATTAAGTGACCGCGCTTTTGGTGGAGCTGATACGCTGGCTACCAGCCGTACGTTAGCTGCTGGAATTAAAAAAATCGGTAATTTTGACGTAATTATCTGTGGCAAGCAGGCCATTGACGGTGATACTGCCCAGGTAGGGCCAGAGATCGCCGAGCATTTGGATATTTCCCAAATTACCTATGTTTCCAAACTGGAAATTACGGATGGTGTTGTTCGCGCTGAACGTGAACATGAAGAAGGCTATGAAGTTATTGAGACTACGTTGCCTGTGCTCTTAAGTGTGGTGAAATCGATCAATGAACCACGCTATCCCAGTATCAAAGGCACCATGAAAGCCAACCGTAAAGAGATTCCTGTCTGGACGGCTGCTGATGTTGACGTAAATCCTGAGCATATTGGACTTAAAGGCTCGCCAACCCAAGTGCGCCGTATCTTTACCCCTGAGCAGCGGGTACAAGGTGAGATTATTCAGGAAGAGAACGCTCGTACTGCTGTAAATCGCCTGTTAACGAAACTAAACCAGGCGAAAATTATCTGATAACAGGGGGTATTTTAAAATGGCTGTAATTTTAGACAAAGAGCAGTGCATTGGCTGCAGTGCCTGCGTCAATGCCTGTCCGTTCGGCGCTATTGTTATGGAAGATGATAAAGCCGTAGTTACCGATGCTTGTACAGTATGTGGCGCTTGTGTTGATGTGTGTGCGGTAACGGCCATCACTCGTCCTGCTGCTGCAGAATCGACGGTAGATACTAGTGCATATAAAGGTGTTTGGGTATATATCGAGCAGTTTCAAGGCAAAGCCCGGAGTGTCGGGCTTGAACTCTTAGGCCAAGGTCGCAAGTTGGCTGACGCTATGCAGCAGGAATTGGCCGCCGTACTTATCGGTGATGGTGTGGAACCATTAGCAAAGGATTTGTTTGCTAGCGGTGCTGATAAAGTATATTTACTAGATGGAACAGAATATAAGCACTATAGCACAGATGGTTATACCATTGCTATTACGGATTTGGTTCATACCTACAAGCCTGCGGTTATTCTCATGGGGGCAACCAATGACGGGCGCGATCTTGGTCCTCGGGTAGCTTGTCGGGTAGGCACTGGTCTAACAGCTGATTGTACTAATCTGGGCATCGATGAAGAAACAGGGCTTGTTGCCTGGACTCGTCCAGCCTTTGGCGGCAATATTATGGCCACCATTCTCTGTCCTAACCATCGTCCGCAGATGGGAACCGTCAGGCCCAATGTCTTCAAACGCCCAGAACTGGATATGTCCCGTACCGGTGAGCTAGTTCAAGTTGCCAGCAAAGTTACGTCTACTGACATTCGCACCAAGCTGATTGAAATTCTGTCACTTGCGGATACGGCTTCCTGCAATCTGGAAGAGGCTGAGTTTATTGTTGCTGGTGGCCGGGGTATGGGAAAACCTGAGAATTTTACACTTATTGAAGAATTGGCTGCTGTATTAGGCGGTGCTGTCGGAGCCTCGCGCGCAGCGGTTGACGCTGGTTGGAAACCGGCCATTCACCAGGTTGGACAAACCGGTAAAACAGTAGCCCCCAAGGTCTACATTGCCTGCGGCATCAGCGGTGCTATCCAGCACTTGGCAGGTATGTCGACCTCAGACATCATTATTGCCATCAACAAAGACGACGCTGCACCCATCTTTAAATCTGCAGATTTTGGTATTGTCGGTGATGTTTTGGAAGTATTGCCGATATTGATTGAGGAGATTAAGAAGCTTAAACAGGCTTGTTAGTGATAATGTAATAAGTCCCGCATGCTGGAAATACTGGCATGCGGGACTTTGTTAGTTTATGACATGAAATCATGATTATCCGAAGTTTCAGAATATTAAAGGGTTTATAATGTCAATAGCGAATAAAATATTAGGCATTTAATGGAAACAAGGATGTGGGGTGATAGGTATATAAATAAGTTGCATCAAATAGTTTAAACCGTTCCTGCATGATACTAATAGGGGGTATGCTAAAAATGAGTAGGCTACTAAAAAAGGTTATTCCCGCAGTCATAATTGGTTTAATAGTCCTTTTTTCAGTTTCGACTGTTGCAATGGCGGCAGTAAAAGATGAGATCGTGTATCAAAAATGTGAGGAGCATAAAACGACACTACTTGCCGATCTTGAGAACTACGTTAACATTGATAGTGGCAGTACCTATGAGCCGGGTCTTAAAAAATATCAGGGGTTGCTTATTGATCGACTTAAGGAATTGGGTGCCGACGTTACTTATACTGAAGTAAACAAACCGCAGGCAGGCTACAATATCCAGGCGATATTTCGTGGAACAGGTAAAGGAACGGCGCTAATTTTGGCCCATGCCGATACGGTCTATGTAGCCGGTACTGCAGAAAAACGTCCATTTACCACTGATGGGATAAAGGCTTATGGACCAGGTGTTTCCGATGAAAAAGGCGGATTAACACTGGCCTTGCATGCGCTGGCAATTTTAAAAGAGACTGGATTTCAAGATTACGATCGTATCACATTTTTGATTAATCCTGATGAAGAAAAAAGTTCGCTTGAATCCCGGGAAGTGATTATGCAAGCCGCAAAAGAACATAAGTATGCACTTTGTGTGGAGCCAGGAATTCCTGGCGATTATGTAATGAATTGGCGCAAAGGTATTGGACGTTTAACAATGCAGGTAGCAGGACGTAACGCTCATGCGGGCATTGAACCAGAAAAAGGACGTAATGCTACTGTGGAATTGGCTCACCAAATCGTTCAGCTTTCTAAACTGAGCGATCCAGCTAAAATGACAACTGTAAACTGGACACTGCTGGATAAGACAAAGACACCCGTTAACGTAATACCTGATGCCGCTTGGGCACAGGCAGATGTGCGTGTATTATATCCAGAAGAATATGACAGGGTAGTGAATGATGCAAAGAAAATTTCACAGATACAGCTTGTGCCTGACACAAAAGTGACATTCGACCTATTCCGTGGTCGACCGCCTTTTGCGAAAAATGATAAAACCGAGAAGTTAGTGACACATCTTCAAAATATATATAGCAAAGAACTCGGTATTACTTTGGGTGTTCAAGGCTCTGGCGGTGGCTCAGATGCGAATTATGCCGCGATTGTCGGCGCTATAGCCGTAGATGGACTAGGAATTGTTGGCGGCAACGACCATACACCAGAAGAGTTTATTGAGGTTTCGAGTATTACACCACGCCTATATCTGTTAACACGTACTCTGATGGATATTGGTAGCGGTGCTATAGAGTAATACTGAATTAAAATGTCCCGTATTCCGATCTAAAATGGAATGCGGGACTTATTTTATCCAGATGGAAAGTATAACTTTCCCTGGATTGAACGACTAAGGCTTCTGCCGGCGACGCACCCGGATGGTGCTAGTGCCGATTGCGCCATGGATGGCATAGCAATTTGGCCGTCCTAAAGGACCTGGCACAAACCAAGTCTTATCTTATAAGATAAGAAAGTACAAGTTTTTGAGAGTCATGGAGGTTTTATAAAACAAGGGGTATCAAATACGAAACCCGGAACGGGTGGCTGTACTGTTTGCGTCCAGTAACTTTCGTAACTCCCGTAACCCCTCGGCCTTTGCCGGAAAAAGCGTTCCGCAGGAGAAAAGCCGGGCGGTATTCCGTAAAAAAATCCGTACTGTCTGAGCGTAGCTCCAGTGAATTGCAACCAGCCAAAGGTTTCACCGAGGAAAAAGTAACCGCCGCCAACGGCGAAAACGGGAGCTAGGTTGTTATACAGAGAGGCTGTGGTACTACCTGCCTTGGCTGTTGCCCATATCCAGAGACAGTTGGCTAAACAAAGCGGAAAGATTCCTGAGTAAAGAATACTGGCCCAACCTGGCCATGGCACGGTCTGCCAGTCTACGGCTAGGACGGACGGCAAAGATACAACAGTAAATAGTCCAGTGGAAATCAGCAAAATATAAGCGGTAACTTGGTAGGCTGAGTAAGTGACTGACAATGGCCGGGAAAATACTGTGTAGTAGCCATAACTCAATTGAGCAAATAAAAGTAGTATGGCACCGATACTATGATCTCCGGCGAGACTAAGTTCTTTGCCTGTACCTGCTACCATTAGAGATACACCAACCAAAGAGAGTATGATACCCTTGATGACTTGTGACTTAATGGTTTCAATTCGGTGAAAATGGTTGATAATAGCAATACTGACAGGCAGACAGCCCAAAATAAGTGATGCATTGCCAGCTGTAGTTAACTGTACCCCAAATGTAAAAAAGAGTTGAAAAAAGAAAAAACCGATACTTGATATGGTGAGGGCTTTCCAATCTTCGTGTCTAAGGGGTACCCAGATACACATACGTCGTAAGACAAGCCAACCAATAGCTAAGGCAGCAAACAATCGGACTGCATTGTACGGCATGGGCGGAATATGGATAAGTCCAATCTTCATGATCGGCGCATTTATTCCCCAGAGAAAAGCAACAAGGACTAAGAGTAAATGTACACGCATCTCAACACCTCAATAGTACTATACAATGCAGTATAGAAATAAAGCAACCATAAATTTAACGACTTTTGGGAAAAACACTATTGACAAGATGATAATTGTACTTTATACTAACGATAATCTTATATATTGTAAATAGCTGTGAGCAGGACGAGTACATGTGTACACTTTAGTTCAGCGAGCTGGTGACCGGATTTTCCGGAGGTGTGATGACCAGCCTTGAGAACATATGGAATGGACCTGTGAGCTGCCCACCAAACGCAAATGCAAGTAGGCTGGGCCGGATGCCGCCGTTAGCAGGCTAGGGTATCGGATGTATTATATCCCGTATCTGAACAAGGGAAAGTGTTAGGCTTTTCAAATAGGGTGGTATCGCGACCATTTCGCCCCTGGGGTGAAATGGTCTTTTTATTTTCCGCCTGCCTATACATTTTCCAATTTAGGGTGGTACCGCGAACCATTTCGCCCCTTTCGGCGAAATGGTTCTTTTTATTTTCTATCTAAAGGAGGCAACAGTTATGTTGAAACACTATCTTTCTCAAACAATTGCTGGTCAAGACCTCTCACGTGAGGAAGCCAGAGCTGCTATGCAGGTAATCATGTCAGGACAGGCAAGTGATGCGCAAATCGGCGCTTTTTTGACAGCTATGCGGATGAAAGGGGAAACCAGTTTGGAGGTTGCTGGTTTTGCTGAAACTATGCGTAATCAGGCAGTTAAGGTAGAATGCAGTTCAACAAAACTAATTGATACCTGCGGGACTGGTGGCGATCAGCGGGGGACTTTCAATATTTCAACAGCAGCAGCCTTTGTTTTGGCCGGTGCCGGGCTTAATGTGGCTAAACATGGTAACCGGGGCGTGTCCAACACCTGCGGCAGTGCTGATGTCCTGAACGCATTAGGAATAAAGCTGGAATTGCCGTCTGGGATCGTGTCAGAGGCCATTGACACGATTGGCGTTGGTTTTATCTTTGCTCCTAGTTTTCATCAGGCCATGAAGTATGCCGTTAAACCACGCAAAGAACTTGGTTTTCGCACTGTATTTAATCTGCTTGGTCCGCTGACTAATCCTGCAGGAGCACAGTGCCAGCTTATTGGCGTATATGATCCAGCGCTGACTATTAAGGTAGCTCATGCGCTTGCTGAACTGGGCGTAACCAGTGCGATGGTTGTGCACAGCTTAGATGGGCTTGATGAAATATCAACAGCTTCGCCAACCCAAGTTGCCGAAGTACGCGGTGAGGAAATTCGTTCTTATGTAATTGAACCAGAAACCTATGGCTTTAAGCAATGCACTCTGGCTGATTATCATGGTGGCACCATTGAAGAAAATGCGCAGATTATCATCAGGCTGCTTAAGGGTGAGCAGGGCTTCAAACGGGACATTGTACTGCTGAATGCCGC
>JAGGAA010000261.1 GCA_017889675.1 Bacillota bacterium
GCTGGAGCTGATATCATTATTACCTATCATGCGCTTGACGCAGTAAAATGGCTATGAGGTTTATGAACAGTTGAACCGAAAGGGGATTTTCACATGACATTTAAATTAGATAAAGCAGCAACTGCTTTTGCAGAAGCTAAACGATATATTCCTGGCGGTGTTAACAGCCCGGTCCGTTCTTTCCGGGGGGTCGGTGGTACGCCGCCCTTTATTACCAGGGCAACCGGCAGTCATATTTTTGATATTGATGGTAATGAGTATATTGATTATGTAGGTTCTTGGGGTCCCATGATCTTGGGACATGCTCATCCGGAGGTGACTGCTGAGCTACGCAATGCCTTGGAACGCGGCACAAGCTATGGCGCTCCTACACTGCTGGAGACCGAACTTGCCAGGTTGATTACGGAAGCCATTCCTTCCATGGATCTTGTCCGGTTTGTCAATTCAGGTACAGAGGCCACAATGAGTGTCCTGAGAGTGGCTAGGGCTTACACCAAACGAAATAAGATTGTCAAATTCGCCGGTTGCTATCATGGCCATCATGACAGTCTGCTGGTTAAGGCTGGTTCAGGGGCAACTACCTTAGGTGTGCCTGATAGCCCTGGTATACCAGAAAGCATTACCAGCAATACGATAACAGTTGAGTACAATGATGCCGATGGATTAAGCAAGCTATTTGAACAACAGGGGAAAGAAATTGCTGCAGTTATTATCGAACCTGTACCTGGTAATATGGGCCTGGTATTGCCGCTGCCGGAGTATCTGGACAAGGTACGCGCCATTACTGAACAGTATGGTGCACTGTTGATTTTTGATGAGGTTATGTCTGGTTTCCGGGTAGCTTATGGTGGGGCGCAGGAAGCCTATAATATTACGCCTGATCTGACCTGTTTGGGGAAAGTTATTGGTGGCGGTCTGCCGGTGGGTGCCTATGGTGGACGCCGGGATATCATGGAGCTAGTTGCACCAGCTGGGCCGGTATATCAAGCAGGTACACTGAGCGGTAATCCTCTGGCTATGACGGCCGGACTTGTTACCTTGCAGTTAATAACAAATGAAGCTGAATTCTACGAAAAAATTACGGCCAAAACAGCGGCACTGTGTGCTGGTATCCAGGCAAAGGCTAAGGAGTATGGCTTTGATTACCAGTTTCACCAAGCCGGCTCGATGTTTGGGTTGTTCTTTAATGAGCAGGCTGTTTACGACTACGATAGTGCCAAACGTTCGGATACAGGTGCTTTCAATATTTACTTTCATGCTATGCTGGAGCAAGGAATTTATTTGGCTCCATCGCAGTTCGAAGCGTCTTTTATGTCTGCTGCTCATACCCAAGAGGATATCAATGCGACAATTTATGCTAGTGGTAATGCCTTTAAGAAAGTCGCTGAATACCTCCGGAAAAAGTAAAAGTAAAATTAAAACAAAACACTTCCTGCGTACAAATGTACAAGGGAAGTGTTTTGTTTTGTAAAACTATAGTACATTTTGCTGAAATTTTTTACTAATCAATATCAGATAAACCTTACTATTTATTCTGAAAATATGATACTATAGTACCATACGAGTACATTTCCTCCTAGTGTTTAAAGGAGTTTGAGTAACATGAGTGTAAGTAAGGGTAGGAATATGATGAAAGTGTGGGGTGATCCGGTCTCACAGCTACAACTGATTATCAGGCGAATGAGTGCGATTGCGGTATTGTTTTCCCTGATAGCAGCCATACTTAATCAAGGGCCGCACCGGTTGGTAATTATCGGTTTGGCCATTCTATACACTCTTTATAATATGTTCTTATGTGTACGTCAGGCTAAGCCCAACCTTCGTGAGCTTATTGTCAATTTAGCGCTGTGTGCCGGACTTACTATAGCCGGAGCGGTATACAGTAATGTCTTATATCATTTGCTGTTAATGCGGATGGTGCTCAAGGTGGGACGCGACCGGGCTATGCGTCTGACAATGGTTATTGCTGTTGTTTATGTGGCTTCCCAGGTTGTGGCAGCATCTGTTATGGCAGTAGATTTTTGGCTTGAAATAGCATTTAATGTTTTTAGTTTTGCGGTGATGTCTTTTACCGCTGTTTATATGCGTAATGTGGTAGAAGCACAATTTGAAAACCAAGAACAGATTGCAGAGCTCATGCGGGAAAATGCTCACCACTATAAGTTGGCGCATACTGATCAGCTGACAGGCTTGTTAAACCATCGGGCGTATTTGGAAAAGACAGCTGAGATTTCACAGTATGTCTTATTGATGGTGGATATTGACCATTTTAAGCAATTAAATGATAGTTGTGGTCACTTGTTTGGTGATCAAGTCTTGGAAATGGTCGGCAGAATGATAAAAATGAGTATTCGAAGCAAGGATGTGGCTTTTCGCTATGGTGGCGAGGAGTTTGCGCTGGTACTTCCCGGGACTTCAGTTGATTTGGGTTTAAAGATTGCCGAAAGATTGCGCTTTCAAGTTGCCAATTGCGATTTTATTCATAAAGGGGAACGTTTGAAAATTACCATTAGTATTGGGGTATCGCTTAAGAATCCGAATGTAGCCTGTGAGGATGCATTCAGTGAAGCTGACAGCGCTTTGTATCGTGCCAAAAGCCAGGGACGCAACCAGTGTGCGGTGTTTTAAGGGGTGGGAACAGAATATAAAAAGAGACTGCTTGCCGCTAGTGTTGCGGACAAGCAGTCTCTTTTCGGGTAATCACATTTTTAGCCTAACATAGCTTTTAAGTCTTCATCGGGGGTGGTGATTGGCTGGAGACCGAAGTTGTCGCTCAGGACTTTAAATACTCCTGGTGATACAAAGGCCGGAGCTGTTGGGCCAAGGCGAATGTTTTTGACGCCAAGGTGCAGCAGCGTGAGCAGGATGGCAACTGCTTTTTGCTCAAACCAGGATAATACAAAGGAGAGTGGCAGGTCGTTTACGCCGCAGTTGAATACCTGGGCGAGGGCAATAGCCACTTGGATACCAGAGTAAGCATTGTTGCATTGACCAAGGTCGATAAGACGGGGAATACCATCAATGGTGCCAAAGTCAAGATGGTTGAAGCGGTATTTACCGCAGGCTACGGTGAGAATTATGCAATCTTGAGGTACTTTTTCGGCCAGTTCGGTGTAGTAGTTGCGGCCAGGTTTGGCGCCGTCGCAGCCGCCGATAAGGAAGAAACGCTTGATTTTGCCGGCTTTAACGGCTTCGACGATTTTGTCAGCAAGGCCAAGAATGGCATTGTGGTGGAACCCAGTGGTAAGTGTATAGGCACCAGTCTTATCAGGTAGTTGTGGTAAGGCTTGGGCTTTGGCAATGACGGTGGAGAAATCGCGGTCAACAATATGGTTACCGTCTTGAAGGCCAGTTACACTGCGGGTAAAGATCCGATCGCCGTAGGTTTGGTTGGCTGTCAGCGGCATAACACAGTTGGTAGTTACCAAAATTGCGCCAGGGAAGGCTTCAAATTCTGGGCGTTGGTTCTGCCAGGCAGTACCGTAATTGCCG
>JAGGAA010000028.1 GCA_017889675.1 Bacillota bacterium
CAGACGGGGGAACAGCCCCCAGAAAAAAGCAATTGTCGTAAACACCACTGTCAAGCTGCTTAGAATAAAGCCAAGCCCATATCGCTTGCAATATACTGCCCCATAGGCACCGACAAACAAGGCAACTGCCCCCCACAGTGCAATTCCAGCACCAGTACTAGCAAACAAGTCGGTATGAGTATAAGTCAGACCAACAAGCACCAAGCAAGCTACTGCTGTCAAAACTCCCACTTTTACCGCAGCACTACGGGCGCGTTCCATTAGTTTTCCTTCCAGCTTAAGCGTCAGATACAGCGCCCCATGGAAAGTAAATACCAGGAAGAAAGCAATCCCGCCCACCAGCGTATAGGTGCTAAGTAAATCGAAAAAGCTGCCAACATACTGCATTTTAGCATTGATAGGCACCCCTTGAATTAAGTTGGTCACCGCCACACCCCAGAGCACCGCCGGGATCGCACTGCCAATAAAAATTAGCCAATCTGAGGTGCTGCGCCAAGCTGGATTATCATCTTTGCTCCTGAATTCAAAGGCTACCCCCCGAACAATAAGCGCCATCAACATCAAAAACAACGCCAGATAAAAACCGCTGAACAGTGTCGCATATAAATGCGGAAAAGCAGCAAACATCGCGCCCCCAGCTGTAATCATCCAAACTTCATTACCGTCCCATACCGGACCAATACTATTGATAATCACCCGTCGTTCGATGTCATTCTTCCCCAGGAAGGGAAGTAAAATCCCCACCCCATAGTCGAACCCTTCTAGAAAGAAAAACCCAATAAAAAGAACTGTCAGCAAAACAAACCACAATACACTTAGCTCCATAATGTCGCCCCCTTTACTGCTGGTTTATTGGTTTGAGCTGGAGTAGCCACAGGACCTTGCCGGACAAACTTCTGTACCAGATATACTGCTGCTATTGCCAGCAGGGCATATACCAAAGTAAAACCAATCAGTGAAATCCAGATGCTGCCGGCCCCCACAGTGGGTGATACCGCTTGCTCAGCCTTTTGCAGACCAAATACAATCCAGGGCTGGCGGCCACCCTCAGTCACAAACCAGCCAGTCGAGTTGGCGATATACGGCAGCGGTAAACTCCACAATACAGCTTTGAGTACAAACGGTTTTGCTTCCAGTTGGCCGCGCCACCAGAAAAACCCTGCTGTTAACACAACAAGCATCATAGCGCTGCCAGCAGCCACCATAATCCGGAAACTCCAGAATAACGGCGTTACCGCAGGCACATAATTACCTGGCCCATATTGAGCAATATACTCTTTTTCAATATCTTTAATCCCCTTAACCGGTGTATTGGGATTATTGTTCGCCAATATCGATAACATAGCCGGAATTTTTATTTCAGTCATATTGGTCTTATTTTGCTCGTCAATGCTGGCCGCTATCGCAAACGGCGCGGGATTAGCCGTCTCCCACAGCGCTTCGGCTGCCGCCAGCTTCATAGGCTGCACTTTAGCAATGAACTGTGTCTGAGCATGACCACTGCCCATCAAGAGAAGTAAGCTTACTGTCGTCCAGATCAGGCCCAGCTTAAACGAGGCCCGAAAAAAATCAACATGGGTTTTCCGGATAAGATGAAAGGCGCTGATGGCTAGTACAAAGAAACCAGCAGTTACCAGACCTGATAATACGGTATGCGGAAACTGATTGAACACATACGGATTGGTAATAAGTGCAACAAAATCTGTCATTTCGGCCCTGCCGTTATTAATCACATAGCCGACCGGTGACTGCATAAACGAGTTAGCTGTCAAAATCCAGAAAGCCGACAAATTCGTAGCCAACGCTACAATCCACATACTGGCGGCATGCCACCCCTTGGATAGACGATCCCAGCCAAAAATCCAAAGCCCCAAAAAGACTGATTCCAGGTAAAACGCAGTAAGCGCTTCCAGGGCCAGTGGTGCACCAAAAATATCTCCCATGAACCGGGCATATTCTGACCAGTTCATCCCAAAATGGAATTCCTGAACAATACCTGTGACCACACCCATAGCAAAGTTGATAAGGAATAGTTTTCCCCAGAATTTTGTCTGTTGTTTATACATCTCATTACCAGTGCGGACATAGTTAGTTTCCAGAATAGCGACAATAAGCGACAACCCCAAGGTCAATGGTACAAAAAGAAAGTGATAAACTGTCGTTATCCCGAACTGCCATCGAGCTAACATTAATTCTTCCATGCTCCTACCCCCTATTAAAATTATTTGTTTTAGCAGCCAATGCTGCAAAGGTAACCTCGGCTAAGTCGGCTGCCAGCCGGTCTTGTGTAGCGGCCAGCGCCTGATGTACCGGACATTCCTCACCACAATGGCGATTGCATACGCTGCGGTCAGTCAGGCAGCGGTGAATACCAAGCGGGCCCTCCATCGCCACAATGACATCATAGAGTGTAATGGCCTCCGCTCGCCTAGCCAGGGCAAACCCGCCCACCGCACCGCGGTATGATTTTACCAGTCCGGCCGCGGCCAGCAGCCGCATAATCTTTTGCAAAAACCGCCGCGGAATGTTTTGACTTTCAGCAATAATTAACCCACTTGCCACCTCCCCAATGGGCAGCCTGGCTAAATATAGTACTACGCGAAAGGCATAATCTGTGGCCTGGTTAAGCTGCACAATGTCACCACCTTCTAGTTGTCATAACCAATGTATACTGAACCGGTATAATATTAATTCCATTTTACTGCGCCTGCCTAAATTTTGTCAATACTTATTTGTTAAAAAATCATATTAGCGGAAAATAATTCGTCACTCTGTTTTTTATACTTCGCAGCTGGTGATGTGGAAATAAAAATAACCGTTCACGTTTTAGGCTTACGGTTATTCGAGTTAGGTAGTTCTAACTACATTTTATATTTTTTAGTCTCACATATTTCCAAAAATACATCCACTATCTCCGGGTCGAACTGTGTTGCCTTATTTCGCTTTAATTCCTCCATAGCTGCCGCTTGGGTCATACCCTGCCGGTAAGGTCTATCAGAAATCATGGCCTGAAAACTATCTGCCACCGCGATAATTCTTGATCCGAAAGAAATATCTTGACCAACTACTCCACCAGGGTACCCTCTCCCATCATAGCGTTCATGATGATGTTTTACAATTTTTCGAATCTGATTTAGCGACGGGATACCCTCCAAAATTTTCGCACCAATAACCGGATGCTGCCTAATAATATCAAATTCATCATCAGTAAGCTTGCCTGTTTTATTGAGAATGGTATCGCCAATGCCAATTTTACCAATATCATGCAAGAGCGCCGCAAAATTTATCGTGAATTTCTCCTCAGTATCTAGCCTCAGTTCATCCATGATATCTGTTGCCATAACCGCAACTTCCGCTGAATGCCCATGGGTGTATCGATCTCTAACCTCTAACGTATTGACCAATGTCATTATTATTGAAACAAGTACTTGCTCTTTCTCTACTGCAAACTTCTGTATCAGTTTGTTAACCCGAGAGGCAAGTAGGTTTACTTCATCTTTTCCTTGATACATTTGATGAGCATGGCGCTCATCCTCCAAAATAATATCGACAGCCCGCTTGACTGTGTTTAGCCGACCAACTATGCTTTTTGCCAATACCAGGCTAACGAGCAGCATAATAGCCATGCTAACAAGCGAATACACCAGTATCTGTGTTTTTCTCTGATTAATCCCATCCTGAATACTGCGGGCATCATAATCGATACCGATAATAGCGACTGTTTCCCCTCGATAATTTTTAACAGGCGCGTATCCAGAAAGCGTCATTCCCCATTTATCGGTAGTGAACTCATCATCTACTGCCGGCCGGTAAAAACCACTAAGCATCTCTGGTGCGACTTCAGCATCATATAACTCACCAAATTCAGCTGGGTCTGGGTCAGCATCTACTAAAAAAAACAATTCCTTATTTGTTGCGCCTTGACGCATAATATAGATATCTTTTATATGTTTATTAGCTTCCATCAGCTGCGCAAAGAATTCTTTGATAGCGAGATACTGCTCGCTTTTCTGCGGCTCAGGCTCACGCAAATCATCCACAAAATCTCCGTTGATAGAAACTGCAGTAATAGCGGCAATTGACCGTAGTCCATCTTTGACCAGTTCAATGTGACTTGATTCTATATTTTCTTCTAATTGATAGGTCAAAGCTAAAACCGTTACTGTAAATACAAGAAATAAAATAATAACCAGCTTGGAATAAAGTGACGTATGCGCCAAGGGGTTCCAGTTGCTACTACCCATTCGCTTAAAGTGATTTAATTTCCGTTTGACGATACGTCTCATATGCTTTACCCCTTTACTAATAAAGCGAGCAACTCGCTTTATGCATATAATGTATTAAACAACCCCGTCTGTCCATTATTTATGCAAGAAACGCACCAAGCTCGTAGATACTCCTATTGAATTATCTGCACAGCCTCCTAAATCAACCAGTTCGCCTTAAAAAAATCAAACCAGTTCGCAAACATCGCCAACTTATCCCTACCTTCACTCTGCTTAATACCAATAATTGCATACCTACCAATAGTTGCTATGCAATTATTGGTAGGTATGCAAAAAACAATTTGCTTCACTCTTCTGTTTTCCCGCTATTTCTTTGGCGCATTTGATCCAGGCGATAACACAACGCTCTGAGTGACATATCCAGATATTTGGCAGTTGCCGTCTGGTTGCCCTTATGCGCATCAAGGACCGCCTGAATAATGAGATCATTATATTCTTTTATTGATAGACCTCCGTCCGGCAAAGGCAGTACCACCTGTTTTTGTTTCGTACTATCTGCAGACTTCCCCACCACAGAAGTTGCTGCACACTCTTGCACAATTTTTTCCAAGTGACATGGTTGAAGTTCGGCATCATCATACATAAAAACTGCCCATTCCATCGCATTGCGCAATTCCCGCACATTTCCAGGCCAATTATACTGTTTTAGCAGCTGCCCGGCCTGATAACTAATGCTAACAAAGCGTTTTCTTTTGGTTTGGGTAAACTCCTGTAAAAACATCTCCGCAAGCGGCACAATTTCCTCCCGCCGCTCTCTAAGGGACGGAATCACAATATGTCCAATTTTCAAGCGATAATAGAGATCACGCCGGAATGAGCCCTCTTCCATTTTTTTTTCAAGATCAACATTCGTGGCGCAGACAATCCGAACATCTGTCTTGATTTTTTTCAAACCGCCCACGCGGTAATATTCCTTGGACTCAAGGACTCTCAGCAGTTTGGCTTGCATCTCTGGCGGCATCTCGGCCACTTCATCCAAAAACAGCGTGCCTCCGGCCGCAGCATCTAGTTTGCCTTTTTGCCCACGGCTTGAGCTGCCACTAAACGACCCGCCCTCGTAGCCGAATAGCTCGGTCTCAAACAGGTTCTGCGGAATGGCTGCACAGTTAATTTCAATAAGCGGTCCTGACGACGATTTCAGGTTAGATCCATAATGAACGATACGCGCAACTACTTCTTTGCCTGTACCTGTTTCGCCTTGAATCAACACAGGCAGTGCCCTATCGGTGTGGAAACGTTGGGCAAGGTCAGCCACGTGCTGCATACTTGCAGAAAAGACCCCCACATTGCCGATAACCGTCGCGGCGACCAGCTTCCGCATGCGGGTTAACTCCTGCTCGGTATTCTTGGTTGCTGATTGGAGCTGAGCGTCAAAATTCTCAGTCAGTTCTTTGTTCTCCCGTAATAATGACTGGTGTTCTGACACTCGTTGCGCAATAACCGCCAGTTCCTGGGCATCAACAGGCTTCAGTAAATAATCATAGGCTCCGGCCCGCAAAGCCGCTACCGCTGTTTTCATATCGCCATAACCAGTAAATAGCACAACATCTGTCCGCCAGCTGTCAGGCTGCTCGGTAATGGCCTGAGCCAGTTCAATCCCGGACATACCTGGCATCTGAATGTCAGATAGCACGAGAGGATAATCGGCCAACTTCCACTTAGCCAACGCCTGCTCCGCATTATCGCACTCAGTTACCGCATGCTCCTGTTCGCGCAAGAACCAGGCCACTGCTTCCCGGCTATGTCTGTCGTCATCTACCAGCAATATTTCCATAGCTTAACCCCCTAAACTCCTTCTTCACTTACACCCGGAAAGGTAATCAAAAATGCGGCTCCTTCATTTTCACCCGAAACAATGCTAATGGTTCCCTTGCAGGAGGTAACAATAGACTGCACTATCGATAATCCCAAACCAAGATTATCACTGCCAGGTTTAGTAGAAAAAAACGGTTCAAACACCTTGGTTCTGTGCGTAGTCTGTATGCCTGGCCCATTATCGGAGATTTGAATATACACGTTATTCTTATCTGACCAGGTTCGGATCGTCAGCTGCTTGTCCTGGCATTCTCCCGCCTCCATCGCTTGCATAGCGTTAGCTGCCAAATTAACCACAAGTTCTTCCAGCGCTGTAGGCATAGCATAAATACGTGGCAATTGTTCAGCCAACTCTTTATGCACTCTAATTCCATGCGCTATTAATTGACTGCCAATAATTTTAAGCGATTGTTCTATAGCCTCATTAACCTGGCAGTAGGTCACTCGGCTTTCATCTCGCCGGATAAAGCTCCGCATGTGCGTAATTATGTTATTAATGCGATCAGCTTGGTTGGAGATCTCAGCCACATTGCGCATGATATCTTCTGCCGGCCGCTCTTTGCCATTATGGTACGCATAGACCATCCCGCTAGCGATCATTTTGATCGAGTTGAGCGGCTGATTAATCTCATGGGACAAACCAGCTGCCATGGTCCCCAGTGAAGACAGCTTTTCGGCTTGTGCTCTTACCGCATCGGCCTTGGCCATAGCTGCTGCCGCCATTTTTTGTTCAGTTATATCTTCTTTTATCGTAATGAAGTTTACAATTTCCCCGTAGTTATTCCGAACAGGCGTAATGGTCATAACCTCTTCATACAGACTGCCATCCTTCCGGTAGTGGGCGAATTCACCCCGCCACGCCTCAGCCGTAGAATTGAGCTGCTGCCAAAAGCGCTGACAGAAGCCTTCATCCCGATAGCCTGACAACACCATCAGGTTTTGTCCGAGAGCCTCAGTCTCGGTATATCCTGTCAAATCCGCAAAAGCCGGATTAATCCATTCCACATTGCCATCCCTATTAGTAAAAACAATGGCATTGGCGGCTGCTTCTAATCCGACTGTCAGCAGTCTGCGGCGCTGACGATCTCTGGCGGCGCTGATAGCAATAGACAACTGATGAGAAAAACTCTGCAACCGGGTCACAATCCGTTCATCCCAATAATTTGGCTTCGTACTTATGAGATAAAATGCCCCTGCCGTACTCCCCTTCAGGTTCAGTGGCAATGCAATCTCAGACTGAATCTCGGCCTTATCAACCTGTAACTCAGCTATAAGTTGTTCTTGCCAGCATGACAAATCATCTTTGCATTGAACTACCTGAATTGTGCCTGTCTTGATGGCTAAGCTACTCAGCCGACCTGTAGCAGAGCAGTTTAGACTACTGCGCCCTGTTGCTATAGCTAGTTTTCCCTCGGCCGCACTTATCCTGATACTGTCATCAGCATCCTGCAAAATGACCCTCACAAGCGATACTTCAAAAATAGCCTCCAATTGCTCACAGACATAATTGAGTATTTCCTCTATGCTGGCCTCTTCCAACACCTTGACCGCTGTTTGCATTAATATTCGGTCACAGGCTTCATCCTGCTTTTTCTCGGTAATATTACGAATAATAATTACTATTTCATCCTTGGTGCTCACTGCCAGACGGGCTTCAAATTCTTGTTTTATACCATTTATTACTAATTGATATTCTTCTGTTACCAATTCGCCAGCAACCATGTTTTTGCTTAACTCCACGAATTTGCCATATACACCGGCAGGCAAAATCTCAGCCGCTAACGCTTCCGTTAAATTTTTATTCAATATCTGCTCGCGCGGCAAATACAATTCTGCTGGCTTCTTAGCTTCAACATCGAGAATGATTCCGTCCCTGCTAACCCTGAGCAGTATATCTGGCACAGCAGAAATCAATGCAGCCAGCCTGTGCTCACTCGTAAGTAAGGCCTGCACGGTATCTTCATGTTCCATAATTTCCAATTCCAACTGTTGGTTTTTCAACTGAAGTTTTTTTGTTTGTTCAGCAACCGCCTGTGCAAGCCACTCTTGCCTACGGAACATGCTATTAAGAAAAACCAACAATAGGATTAACGCACTACCACCCAATCCCCAGATAAGCCCGCGCATATAAAGACTAGGCTGAGGCAAATTACTCCAACCAACCCTTACCTGCCAGTATGTATCTGCAATTGGCAGGATAATTTCCTGGACAGGCGACTGGGCTGCCAATTGATTAAGCCGATATAATGGATCGCCGTCCTCTGCCAATATCTCAACATAATAACTTCCCGCATTATTCGCACGCATTGGTCCAACCTTGCCTATGGCCTCCTGAAAAACTTTGTCTGCCACAAAGTTAACTAAAACCAGGCCACGAAACTGTTCCCCCTCAAACACTGGGGCTCTCAGTGCAAAAACAGCAAACCCGTTTGGCGTTTGCACTGGCACTTTATTGACTGTGATCTGCTTCACGCGTTCAGCTTTATGTGTAACGTCAGCAAAGCTTGTATCGGATAAATTTGTGCCACCCAAGGATACACCCAAATTCGCCGGATACCAATAACGCATGGTATCTGTTTCGTCAAAATATGCTATAGCCGTTATCGCCGGATAGTGTTTGATTGAGGCAGCAACATACCGCTCAAAAACCGCCTTATCTGGTAGAGTTTCCCTCAGCTGTATAAACACCTTTACGTCTTCTACCACATGTAAACTCTGCCCTACTTCATCTTGCAGTGATTTCTCCAACTGTTCCGTAAATCTATTCAAAACCCAGGTATATCGTTCACTTTCCTGCTGGCAGTAACTCGTATCAAAGCTAACTATACAGAACAGCCCCACACAAAAAACAATTACAAAAGTCCAGCGTTTTAGCACTATTTCGCACCAGCCTTATACTTACAGCGTTGTCACATAGTATTTTATAGTTAATTCGGTATATTAGCTCAAAATCCCTGTATCCTTGACAAAAACTAAGCAAAAATCAATAGCACCGCAAGCACGATAATAACCTTGGCATATATTGGTTTAAGGCTATCGCAGCTGCTAAGGAAAACCGCTAACGCAGTCCTTTGGATTTGAGCACGTCAGATATCCAGTCAATCGAATACAAGGTGAGGGCCTTTTACTTTTGGCATTGCCCCAAAAGTAACAAAAGGTCTAGGCCCCAAGCCTCCAAAAGCTGAAAAGCCGGACG
>JAGGAA010000262.1 GCA_017889675.1 Bacillota bacterium
CATTTCCCAAGAACATGCGTTGGGGCGATTTAGATATGCGCTTTGTCCGCCCTATTCGTTGGCTGGTAGCAATATTTGGCAGTGAAGTTGTGCCCTTTACCGTAACAGGAGTAACTTCCGGCAGAGTTACGCGCGGCCATCGTTTCCTGGGTCAGGCTGAGGTAACGGTACATTCTGTAGAAAATTATTTTACCTGTCTTAGCGAAAACTTTGTTATGGTGGATCAAGATATGCGCCGCCAGATCATCAAGGAACAAATCGAGAAATTAGCTGTCAGCCGGGGCGGAACGGCAACTATTGACCAAGAACTTTTAGAAGAAGTAATCTATTTGGTGGAATATCCGACAGCCCTTTGCGGCGAGTTTGAAGAAAAATATCTGAGCCTGCCGCCAGAGGCCATTATTACTCCCATGCGTGAGCATCAACGGTATTTCCCGGTAACTGGAAAAGATGGAAAACTATTGTCATTGTTTATCACTGTAAGAAATGGCGGCGCTGAACACATTGATATTGTCCGCCATGGCAATGAACGAGTGCTCAAGGCGCGACTCGCTGATGCCCAGTTCTTTTTTGAAGAAGATCGGAAGATACCACTAGCCGATCGGGTAGAAAAACTTAAGACAATTGTGTTCCAAGAGGGCTTAGGTACACTTTATGATAAAGTGCTGCGCTTAGAACGCTTAGCAACTGGAGTTGGCCAAATACTGGGAACGAGTCAGGATGAGCTTAGTATTGTAAATCGCGGCGCTCATTTAGCGAAAGCCGATCTGGTAACAGGAATGGTGTGTGAATTCACCGAATTACAGGGTGTTATGGGCCGGGAATATGCAAAGCTTAACAATGAACGTCCTGAAGTGGCCGAAGCTGTATATGAACATTATCTGCCGCGGTTTGCCGGTGATAGCTTACCACAGACTACTGCTGGCCGATTAATTAGTCTAGCAGATAAAATGGATAATATTGTTGCCACCTTCAGCCGCGGACTTGTTCCTACAGGATCTCAGGACCCATATGCACTGAGACGCCAGGCATTAGGAATGGTTAATATTTTAATTGATGCTAAGTATCATGTTTCTTTAAAGGCCATCGCCGGTCAGGCTATGGATTTGCTTGGTATTGCGGATAATGAGCACAGGACCAAATTAGTGACAGAAATTCAGGAATTTTTCCGCTTGCGGATTAAAAATATTTTCACCGAAGAAAATTTGCGGTATGATATGGTTGACGCTGTATTAGCTGCCGGTAACGACGATATATATGACACTTGGCTGCGTGCTAAGGCCATGGCTGTTGAGGGTAACACAATGGCAATGCAAAAAGCCGTTCAAGCCCTTGTACGGGTGGGGAACCTTGCAAAAAATGCTGCTTCTGATACTATTGATACCAGCTTGTTCGCGGGTGAGGCTGAACATGGTTTGTACAAAGCGTATGTTGAGGCCCAGGCGGTCATAACCAAACATCAAGACGAGAAAAATTATCAGGGAGTACTTACTGTACTGGCGGCTATGGCGGCACCGATTGATGCCTTTTTTGGCGCTGTTATGGTTATGGTTGAAGATGAGGCGGTTAAAAATAATCGGTTAGCTTTATTAAAATCTATAGCAACTCTGGCTGCTCAGACTGCTGATTTGACTAAAATTGTGGTTATGTAGTTGAATAATATGGAGCAAAGGGGGAACCGTGATTGGGCTTAACGCTGCGACAAGAGAAAATTGCGGGTATGGTCAGAAGCTTAGGACCGATTACTGGGGAACAAATTGCTGAACGTCTTAATGTAACCAGAGCTGCGCTCAGACCTGATTTGGCTATACTGGTGATGTCTGGTATGGTAGAAGCCCGTCCTAAAGTAGGTTACTATTATACTGGGAAAAATATAATGAGTATGCTTACCGAACAAATAAGCAAGATCAAAGTCCGGGATGTCCAGTCACTTCCTGTTGTTGTTACTGCAAGTACAAGTGTTTACGACGCTGTTGTTACCATGTTTCTCGAGGATGTTGGCTCAGTCTTTATTGTTGAGCCAGCAGGTATTCTCACCGGAGTGGTATCCCGCAAAGATGTGCTAAAAGTTGCTCTAGGTGGCAGTGAGCTGCATAAGATGCCAGTAAAAGTACTGATGACGCCTATGCCGAAAATTGTGGTAACTACTCCTGATGAGTCTGTATTAATAGCGGCAAAAAAGATCATTGATAACGAAGTAGACAGCCTGCCGGTGGTAGCGATTGCTAATCATCAGGAAACAAAATCTTATGAAGTAATCGGACGATTAACCAAAACCAATATCGCCAGATTGTTTGTTGAACTGAGCGAGGGACGAGGAGGAGAACAGCTATAGCTAACCTACCGATTATTTACGCATTATCTGATTCGATTGGTGAAACGGCTGAGCAGGTGGCTCGGGCCACTGCCAGTCAGTTTAGTTCTGGAGAATTTGATATTATTAGAATCCCATATATCAACTCGGTGGAACAAATTGCCGAAACCGTGCAGGAAGCCACAAAACATACGTGCGTTATTTGTCATACATTGGTGTCACCTGATTTGCGGGACGCATTGTTGGAACAAGCACAAGAACATAATATTCAGACAATCGATATTATGGGGCCAATGATTCATGCAGTCCAAAATATTACAGAAATGATACCGCGCTTGAAGCCGGGACTTGTTCATAAACTTGATCAGGAATATTTTAAACGGGTAGAGGCTGTGGAATTTGCTGTAAAATATGATGATGGAAAAAATCCATTAGGTCTGTTAAAAGCCGATATTGTTATTATTGGCGTATCACGAACTTCTAAAACGCCTCTTAGCATGTATTTGGCGCATAAAAAAGTGAAAGTAGCGAATGTGCCGCTTGTTCCTGAAGCACCACTGCCTCAGGAACTATTCCAAGTACCGTCCCATCGTATTGTCGGCTTGATTATCGATAAATTTAAGCTTAATGAAATCCGTTGTGAACGTCTAAAAACTATGGGTTTAGCACCAGATGCCAGTTACGCTAATATTACCCGGATCAATGAAGAATTAGATTATGCCCGTACTATTATGCGGCGGTTGGAATGTCCGGTTATTGATGTGTCAAATAAGGCAATAGAAGAAACGGCTAATCGAATCTTGGAAGTTGTACAGAAAAATAAGCTGGCAAATAGCTAAAAAAAAATTCCTGGCGCAGCGTAGTGTAGTGTTGCATGCCAGGAATTTTTTTTTAGCTTACATAAAACTATTGGAACCAACATTATAACTTACAGAATCAGCCGTCCATTCGTTTGCGCCCTGAGACACGTGAACATTACCATTAAAAGAAGCGACTCGAGTATCCCAGCTGAAGTCTACTTTATCAGCGGTAATTGCTAGGCCGGTACGGGAGAAATTTACACCGCCATCAATTTTTGCTCGATTTTTAGTGCCATAAACATATACGCTGTCACCAGTAAAGTAGATATCATCCTGATTTACCGTTATGCCGCCAGCCCCCCATACTTCCAG